>JAOTWT010000072.1 GCA_029862725.1 Acidobacteriota bacterium
CTTTGCTTTGCCGAGGTGAGCAGCAGGTTCCGTTCGACCGGAGGAGCATACACTTACACCAAAGAGGCGTACGGCAACGTCGCCGGTTTCCAGGTGGGCTGGCTTTTCTGGATAACGCGTTTCACGGCGTTCGCGGCGAACTGCAACCTTCTTGTGAGCTATCTGGGGTTCTTTTACGAACCGCTTGCGTCCGGAGCGCTGAGAGTTTTTATCATCGCGCTCGTGGTTCTCGGCCTCACCTACATAAACATCATCGGCATCAAGGACTCGGTCAGAACGACAAACGTCCTTACCGTCGGCAAGCTGGTCCCGCTTTTTCTCTTCGTCGTGGTCGGTGTTTTCTATATCGAGCCGGCGAATTTTGATTTTGCCGTGAGTCCCGGGCTGGATGTATTTGCCAACGCAATACTCGTGCTGATCTACGCCTTTGTCGGTTTCGAATCGGCCGTCATACCGGCGGGCGAAATGAAGGACCCGAAAAAAAACGCACCCTTTGCCCTCATGACCGCGATCGGGATCATCGTCGCCTTTTACATACTGATCCAGGTCGTTTCAATCGGGACATTGCCCGAACTCGCCTCATCGGAGCGCCCGCTTGCCGATGCCGCTTTGAAATTCGTAGGTGCTTTTGGTGCGACATTTATCGTTATCGGCGCGCTCATATCGATACTTGGAAACCTGAATGTCGGGCTTCTGGCGACGACGCGTCTGCTCTATGCGATGGCCGAGCAGGGGGATATGCCAAGGTTTCTAGCGGTCACCGGCGAGAAATACAGGACCCCGCATTTTTCGATACTTCTCACGGCGGGCGGGATTTTTCTGTACACTGCGTTCAGTTCATTTATCGCCGCCCTCACGATTAGTACGGTAACGAGGTTGATCGTCTACGGTATGACCTGCGCCGCACTCCCTGTATTCAGGTTTCGAAAAAATGCCCCCGAAGCGGGTTTTAAGGCACCCTTTGGTATTGCTGCGAGCGTCTTATCATTGTTGCTGATGATCTGGCTGATGAGATCGGTCGGATACGGGGATTTGTTGCAGCTGCTTTTGTTTCTGGTTATCGGTTTTGTTTTTTATTTCGTATTTCGGTATCTTAGTGGAGGCGATGACACCGTCGCCGCTTCAGACTAGTCCTACTGCGGGCGCATCCTGCGCAATTTCATTCATCAAAACGTTTTAAATATATGAAAACAGCATCTGACAAGAGTCGTATTCTTTTCACGTCAAGTGTCTTGATTTGTACAATTTTGTTGGCCGCATTCGTGGTTACCGGAGGTACGATAAAAAATGGTTCGCATTCGACCGTTGGCTATGTTGATTCGGATGGAACCGTAAAGAACTCCTCGCACAGCACGATCGGCTATTTTGACGGGGGAACCGTGAAAAACGCCTCGCATAGCACGATCGGATATATCGACCCCGACGGGACTGTAAAAAATTCTTCCCATTCGACGATCGGGTATGTTGAAGACGGCACCGTTAAGAATAGCTCTCACAGCACTATCGGATATTACGAAGAGGTCGAGCCGGTTCATGCGGCGGCCTTTTTCTTTTTCTTTTTTAAGGACACGGCGGGAGGCGGGGAGTGAAAATTCTATTGATTGGCGCCGCAGCTGGTCTGCTTGCGTTCGGTGCGGCCGCTCAGGAAGGAGCATCTCCAACGGGTGACGTGGTAATCCTCGAGACAAAACTCCAGGGGGTGTTTGGCGGGATAAGGGATGGGCAGTTGATCGACGCGAAAACGGCTTCGATATCGCTGGGTTCGAACAAATCGTTCCTTCGCTACGGGCCCCTGGACAAAACGGGTACCAAATACTCGATCGAAAGCACAGACTCGCCGGAGCTTCCCTGCGAAGAGTTTTTTGGATACAGGTCTCGCAGCGAAGCCGGTACCGGGATCGCTTTCGGTGCGAATCTCAATTGGAATCCCGTACCGCGGAAGGTTGTTGCAATCAGTACGAAGAGTCCCGTTTACCGGGACATCGTTCGCAAGTATCTGAGAACAAAGGGTATTACGAGGCCAGTTGTCAAAATAAAAGAGTCTTACCGAACGGACCTCGAGGGAGATGGACGGGATGAGGTCGTGATCCTCGCGGAAAACTACTCGGATTTCGGGCCGGCCGCAAGAAAGGGCGAGTATTCTTTCTTGATGGTTCGGAAGATCGTGGGGAAATCAGTCCGCAACATACTCATCACCGGCGATTTCTACAAAGAAGCGATCGAGTTCGGCGCACCTAACAGGCTCGAGATCTCGGGCATTCTCGACCTCGATGGCGACGGTATTTTGGAAATTGTCGTCTACGGCCAGTATTACGAAGGCGTTTGGGCGGAGGCCTATCGCCTCGAAGCAGCCAAGCCGAAGGTGGTCCTTCAGACCGGCTGCGGAGTTTGAACAAGTTCAACGCTGTTTTGCCTTGATGGGTCGAAGGCAGAGCTTTTCCGCACATAATGGCGGGGGAGGGCGCTGCCGAGTAAGTTGCAGGTTCCAGGTTTCATATTGGCTTACAAGTCCTGAAACCTTGGACTTCATTTGTTTCTTTGCCAGATATCGTGGAGGCCGCGGTGGATGAGATCGGGATCATGGGAGTCAACGTAAGAGGATTCCCCGGCGATCAATTCTGCGTATCCGCCCGTCGCGACGACGGGCGCGAGGCTTTCGAGTCCGGATTGCATTCTTGAGATAATTCCATCGACGAGACCGATATACCCGAAATAGATTCCGGACCGGATCGATCCGGCGGTCGAATTCCCAACCACTTTAAGCGCCTTTCCAATTTCGACTTTCGGAAGTCTAGAAGTGTTGTGAAATAGAGAGTTGGCCATCGTCTCGATTCCAGGTGCGATCGTGCCCCCCGCATATCCATTCACCGTAACCAGATCGATTGTCGTCGCAGTACCGAAGTCGCAGACTACTACCGGAATTCCTGCGGCCAAAACCGCGGCATGGGCAGCCACGAGCCGGTCGGGGCCGCAGTCGGAGGGCGGATCGTAATTGATTGAAAATCCAAGGTCGGAGTTATGATCGACAAACATGACCGGCGCTGCCAACGATTCTGACGCCAACTCTTCGTAGGTGTCGCGTAATTCCCGCACGACGCTTGAGATCGCGACGCCTTCAATATCCTCGTTCAACAGGTCAGCGACTTCATCGGCGAAATCGGAAAGAACGGCGTCGCGTATGGTCGAAAAACGCCGCCGCCGGACAATTTTACCGCCCTCGAAGAAGGCCAGCTTGGTCGCGCTGTTTCCGATGTCGATCGTTAATAGCATCTCAAAAACTAAAAAAGGAAAACGGATCGGTCGTCCGTTTTCCGCCCCTGGATCAATTAACTCGTGCCCTAGCCCTCAAGCGGCAATCCGTCGTAAACCACCAGCCAGCCGTTCTTTCGACTCGTTTGAAGACTCTTGGTATACCAGTCGAGCGCGTTTTCGGCATCGTCGTAAACCTGAACCGCAGGGTTTGCCTCGCGCGGGTCTACCCTGCAAATCGCACCGCCCTTGTCGGCCGTTTTGAGACACAGCAATGCAATCATATCGTTCTTGGAAAGTACCGCGGTTCTCGTTTTGATGTCATCCAGATTAAACTCGATCATTTCCTCAACGGGAAAATCCGTTAAATCCTCGATCGTGTCGTCATCGGTTGCGCCGTCGTCAAGCTGGCGGTTCAACTCTTCCAGGTCCTGTTCAAAGTCTTCAAAATCGGAATTCATAATGTTTACTCAAATGCCGCAAAACGGCGGATATTGTTATTTTCGCATAATTGGAACGGTTTGACACCTCTCCCAACGGGACAATTGATTCTTTCACAAGGGTCTTACCGACTCTATATCCCCCGCGGTTAGCTTCCGAACCCGTCCATCCCTTGCTTCAACCAGCAAGGAGCCATATTCGTCGAGCCCCCTCGTGACCCCTTCAAATGACTCATCTCTGAGCTTCACGATGATTTCCCTATCCTTTGCAAAACTCGATCTCGCACTCCATTCGCGTAGGATTCTCTTGTAGTCCGATTTCGTATTCAAGGTTTCATAACCGGCCCGCAGGAATCCGGTCAGAGTCTTGAGTAATTCGGAAGTCTCTGCCGCCCGGCCGCAAATATTTCTCAGGGAAGTCGCGTTCGCGCGCACCTCGTCGGGCAGATTTTCGGATGTCAGATTAATGCCAATTCCCACGACGACCGCCGGTCTTTCGGGGCCATAGCCCGTTTCGGCAAGGATTCCCGCAATTTTCTTACCTTCGACCAGCACATCGTTCGGCCACTTGATATCGGGCACAGCTCCGGTCAGGCTTCGGATCGTGTCATAAACGGCGACCGCGCTCATTAGGGTGATGAGCGGAAGAAACTCGGGTCCAATCCGGGGCCGCAACACGATACTAAAATACAGGCCATCCCCCTTTGTTGAATGCCAGGAACGCCCTTCTCTTCCACGGCCCTCAAGCTGTTCTTCCGCAACGACGCAAAATCCCTCGTGTATTCCAAGTGAGGCCTGTCTCAACGCTTCTTCGTTTGTGGACGAAATAGATTCAAAACTTTCGATGTGGATTTTCATTTGCCGTATCTGTGAGCATTCAGGCAGGCGTCGGCTTCCACAGTGAATCCACGTAAAAGCCATGGCTGTCGAAGAAATTTCCGACAATTTCGTAACCGCTCGAAGAGGCCATCGATTGAATCGTCTCAAGATCGTATTTTTGCGAGATCTCCATAAATATCGGTTCCCATTGACCAAATTCAAAGCTTTTATTCAAAGCCTCTATGTCAACCGTTTGCTCACGTTGGCTTATCAGGAACGACCGGGCCGTTTTCTCGATTGGATGATACGACGCGTAATGCAGAAATTCGTCGAGATTGAAATTTGCACCAAGTTCGCGGTTGATTCGCCGCAGAAGATTGAGGTTAAACCTTGAAGTGATTCCCTGAGCATCGTTGTAGGCGTTAAGAATGGTTTGCGGATTCTTGTGCAGATCGAAACCTATAAAGAGCAGGTCGCCTTCGTTCAAAGTCCCGCGTAAATCACGAAAAAACTTTACCGCCTGTTCATCGCTGAAGTTCCCGACGTTGGAGCCGAGAAAAAGGACGATCTTCCGGCGTTTGGACCTCGCGCTCAAGGTCTCAAGCGTTTGAAAGTAGTCCCCTTTTATAGAGCTTATTTCGAGACCGGGAAATTCATCGTCAAATTTCGATTCAAGGTAATTCAGAGCTTCCGAGGAAATATCGACGGGAATATACCTGAAGTCCGAACCCTCTTCCAGGAAATGCGCGACCAGGAGTGAAGTTTTTGAGCCGTCCCCGGCACCCAGTTCGAGAAGGTCGAACGGCTCGTCGAATTCGCCGAATGCAGCATAAATTTCTGCTGCGCGATCTCTGAAAATCTCCAGCTCGCTTCGCGAGAGGTAGTATTCGGGCAGTTTCATGATCTCGACAAAGAGCCTCGATCCCTCGTCGTCGTAAAAATACTTGGAGGAAAGCTTTTTTGGACTCGCCGACAAGCCTTCGAGTACGTCACGCGCAAAAGAATCGGTCTGGGACTTGGTTGAGTTATTCATTCTAATTCCCGGGCGTTTAAGCTGCGAGGCGAATCCCCGTAAACTGCCACCTCAAATGCGGATGAAAGAAATTGCGATAAGTCGCCCGGCTATGCCCGGCGGGGGTCGCGCAGGAAGCACCGCGCAGGACCATCTGATTGATCATAAATTTCCCGTTGTATTCACCGACGGCGCCCTCGGCGATTGAAAAACCGGGATAGGGAAGATAAGCGCTCGAGGTCCACTCCCAACGCGTGCCCCATTCAAGGTGTTTACTTGCCGTTTCCCACTCAAACTCGGTCGGAAGTCTTTGCCCCTTCCATTCTGCAAAAGCGGAGGCTTCGTAAAACGAGATGTGGCAGACCGGTGCCGCCGGATTCAACGCCCGGCGTCCGCCGAGAGTAAAATTGGAATAAGAACCGTCCGTCTCCTGCCGCCAGTACAGAGGGGCGGAAACATTTTCTTGGTTGACCCAGTCCCACCCTTCCGAATGCCACAAACGGTGGTCCTTGTAACCGCCGTCATCAATAAAAGCCATGTATTCCTCGTTGGTAACCAGTGAATTCTCTATCTCGAATTCGTCGAGGTAGACCTTGTGCCGGGCGAGTTCGTTGTCAAAGCAGAAACCCTTGCCGTCGAATCCAACATGATAGACGCCGCCTTCGATCGCGGTACGGCCGGGCGCCGAATCAACCGTCTGGTCGACGAGTGCGTAGTCCTCACGATAAACGGGGTCGATAGGATTCTGAGCAAATGTGTACTTGAGGTCCGTCAGAAAGAGCTCCTGGTGCTGCTGTTCGTGGTTGATCCCGAGTTCGGTCAGTTCCAGGACGGGTCTGTCCCCGTGTTTTTCCAGCAAAACAAGCAGATGTTCGTCGACATGGCGACGATATTCGAAAATTCGTCTGACGGTCGGTCTGCTGAGGTCCCCGCGCTTATTTCGACGGATCCTTTCTCCGATCGTGTTGTAGTAACTATTGAAGAGAAAACTAAACGCGGGATCGAATTCGCGGTAGCCACCGGCGTAAGTCTTGAGTATCAGTTCCTCGAAGAACCAGGTCGTGTGAGCAATGTTCCAACGCGCCGGGGAGACCTCCTCGACGGGCTGGGGAACAAAATCCTCCGGCTCGAGCGGTTCGCAGAGTTCCATCGTACGCTGGCGGGTCAAAATGTACTTTTCCGAAAGACTCGAGCTATCTTCAGTCTTCAGCCTGGTTGAATGCATAGGGTTATTAAATCAAATTGGCGTTGGAAATAGAAACCCGTCGTTCCGGGCATTTGAAAATGCTGCACATAGTCGTGCTCGATTTATCGGCCTTGCGACAACCTCAGGAGGGCCTCGCGGCAAATCTCGGCAAGAGACGAATCTTCAACCGACGCAAAGCGCTTGAGGACGGATGAGGAAGCGGGGTTTCCGATGGCGCCAAGTGCAAACGCTGCTTCGCGACGCGTGTCTTGCGCTTCCTTTGGGTTGCCGAGTACGTTTTCGAGAACTGCGGCAGCTTGCTCAAATTCGATGCCGGTGGAGCGGGCACCGACCGAAGTTTTATATTTTTCGGGAAGGTAATTCTCGGGAGTTGTCGCCATAAATTCGCGGCCCGTAACGGCCTCGGCGATTTGACCAATCGAACGGGCGGCAGACCGACGAACAAAGGAACGAGACTTTTTTGGCTTTCTTCTCAAAACTTCCGTCAAATGAGGGACGGCCGTTAGGCTTCCGGATTTTCCGAGCGCAAATGCGGCGGCCGACCGCACTTCGGATCTTTTGTCTTTTGTGAGGACATCGATCAGCGCGGGGGCCGCTTCGGGCGTTTCGACTTCTGCCAGCGCGTGGGCGGCTTCCTTTCTCAGGAATGGAGATTTTTCACGTAGGAACGGGATCAGAATACCGGAGGCCTCGGATTTGGGCAGAAAAACGACGGCGGATATTGCCGTAGCGCGAACGATTTCGGAGGGATCATTCAGCGCCTTCGCGGCGACTCTCGAAGCCTGCTCGGTTCCCAGCCTGCGTAGTGATTGCAAAGCGTCGCGTTTTACTTCCGACGTCCCCAACTCGATACGTTCCCGGTAGTAATCCAATTGATCGCGATTCTGGGCCGAGACAAAGCAACAAAACGAGGCAAGGATAACTATGCTCGTCATGGTCCAAATGGCGTCTATGCAGGCGGCTGATAAATCTTTCGCCGAATAATTTCCCATTCGTAAACCTGTCTTGCGCGCCTGTTCTCGTACGCATTGGCAAGGGACGCGATTAACTCGTCGTTTGGACCAAACTCATTGGAAAAATCCGAGATTTCTCCCTGTAGCGGTTCATTCGGAGACGATTCCTGCTCTTTTTGGGTTGTTGGCTCGACCATTGCTGCCTCCACGGCGCATGGCCAAACCCAATTAACTACCGGTGGCCATGCGGATTGCGAATAGTGGCATCGTTTTTCTCTTTGATGATTCTATCATGCACGCCGCAATTATTAGCGGATACCGAAAGAGTACCATAAGCCTTATCGCCCTTGCAATCATTGGTCGAACTGGACATACCCCAATAATTCAAATAAGATTCGAACGTGGTTTTTGTAGAAGACATTCTCATCCTTATTTAGCCGCTCGCCCCGCGCGTCAAAAGGGGACGAAGCGGCTTACCTCCGTTTGGTCCAATTAAAGTCTCGTTAAATCGTAAGAACAGCTCTTAACTCTTAGTGTTGAGGCGGGTTCGGTGGACAATAGAAACCGGTTCAATCGATGGAGACTTGAAAAAAAGGACGAGAAATTTGAAAGAATTCGGATACCTCAGGAAAACCCATAGACATTGAAACAATGGACGAAAAGTATTTTGCGGCAAAAATTGAAAGGAAATGGCAGCAGCGCTGGGCCGACCGAGGGGTTTATGAGGTAACTGCGGACGCGAGTAAGGAAAAATTTTACTGTCTCGAGATGCTCCCCTATCCTTCCGGCAGGCTGCACATGGGCCATGTCCGGAACTACTCGATCGGCGATGCATTGAGCTGGTACAAGCGGCTTCAGGGTTTCAACGTGATGCACCCGATTGGTTGGGATTCCTTTGGCCAGCCGGCCGAACAAGCGGCCATCAAGCAAGGCGTAAATCCCCGCGCGTGGACCGAAAACAACATTGCGCAAATGCGCAATCAGCTGCAGGCCCTTGGAATCGGTTATGACTGGTCCCGTGAAATTGCCGCCCATCGGCCCGAGTACTACAAGTTCGATCAGTGGTTTTTCCTGAAGATGCTCGAGATGGGACTGGCCTACCGCCGGGATTCAGAAGTCAATTGGTGCCCCAAGTGCGAGACGACCCTTTCAAACGAACAGGCGTCAGGCGGCATTTGCTGGAGGTGCGGAACCGGTGTCGAAAAACAATCGCGCCCCCAGTGGTTTCTCAAGATCACGGATTATGCCGAAGAACTGCTGGAGGGTATGGAGCAGATCGAAGACGGCTGGCCGGAAAGGGTCCTGACGATGCAGAAGAACTGGATCGGCAAGAGCTCCGGTGCAAATATCCGATTCGAGGTACCGGACTGCGACAACGCGGAGATCGAGGTCTTCACAACCAGAATCGACACCGTGTTTGGAGCGAACGCGATCGTTACCGCTCCGGATCATCCATTTATTCGTGATGTTAAAGAGTCTCTCGACGAGTCCGTGGGGGCGGCGATTGATGCGATCCAGGCCGAACAATCGAAGCCCGTCGATTATGGCGAGGATGTCGAGAAGAAAGGAGTCGACACCGGCATCAAAGCACTCAACCCGTTTAGCGGTGAAGAAATACCGGTTTGGGTTGGCAACTACGTTTTGATGAGCTACGGAACCGGCGCGGTGATGTCAGTCCCCGCCCACGACGAGCGTGACAGCGAGTTTGCGCAAAAATACGGGCTACCGGTAAAGACCGTTGTGGTCCCGGCATCCGACCGTGGATTAGAACCCGTTTCGGCGTTTACAGATTACGGCGTGCTCGTCGAGTCGGGCCGCTGGTCGGGGATGGGATCGGCCGAGGCGATCGAGTCGATGTCTGCCTATGCAGAAACCGAAGGGTTTGGCGAGGCTGCGGTTACATTTCGATTGAGGGACTGGGGTATCTCAAGACAACGTTTCTGGGGTGCTCCGATTCCTATTATTTACTGTGATGGCTGCGGCGCGGTCCCGGTCCCGGTAGACGAATTGCCGGTTGAACTGCCTGAGTCCGCCCCTTTTACAGGTGTCGGCGAGTCTCCACTGGCGAAGGTCCCGGAATTTGTGAACACTAAATGTCCCGCATGCGGCGAAGCGGCAAAGCGCGAGACCGATACGATGGACACCTTTGTCGATTCGACATGGTATTACTTCCGTTACCTCGACCCTGCCAATCCGGATGTTCCGTTTGATTACGAAACCGCCGAATACTGGATGCCGCTCGACTTGTATATCGGGGGTATTGACCATGCCGTGATGCATCTGCTTTACACGCGTTTTTGGACAAAAATGATGCGCGATATCGGGCTAGTCGGATTCGATGAGCCGATTTCCAGGTTGGTGACTCAGGGGATGGTGGTTGGTGAGTCGTACTATTCGAAATCGGCAGGATCTTATGTAAATGCCGAGGATGTCGAGATCGAGCGCG
>JAOTWT010000580.1 GCA_029862725.1 Acidobacteriota bacterium
TTTACAAGGTGTCGATCGCCTACTCCGATGGCTGGAAATCGGTCGGAACGCTCGTGTACTCATATCCCGACGCCTTCGAAAAAGCAAAGGCGGCGGACCGGATACTGCGCAAGCGGCTTCAGAAACTGGGCCTCGAATTCGACGTCATTCTCACCGAATTTGTCGGTGTTAACGCGACTCATGGGCATCTTGCGGGAGAACCCCCGGCGGATATCCCGGAAGTTCAGCTCCGAATCGGGGTCCGCGGCAAGAACCGCGACCACGTGACCAGATTTACGAAGGAGATCGCACCATTGATACTGACAGGACCTCCCGCGGTAACGGGTTTTGCAGGGGGGCGTCCGAAGGTGGAGGAGATCATGGCGTATTTCCCGGCTTTGATTCCGAAACACCTGATCGAAACGAAAGTCGAAATTGTAGAATCGTGAAAATCGAAACATGGAAACGGATCGAATCCGAAACAGTGGCTGAATGCAGGGTTTTTAATGTCCGCCGCGATCGGTCCAGAAATTCAGTGACGGAAAAAGAGGCCGACTTTTTTGTCATTGAAAATCCCGATTGGGTCAATGTGATCCCGGTAACGAGCGATAACGAGATAGTGCTTATCCGGCAATTCCGGC
This sequence comes from Acidobacteriota bacterium, assembly GCA_029862725.1. Taxonomy (GTDB): domain Bacteria; phylum Acidobacteriota; class Blastocatellia; order Pyrinomonadales; family Pyrinomonadaceae; genus Aridibacter. The sequence continues at coordinate 621 of JAOTWT010000580.1, forward strand.
ACGGCACGGAATCCGTGACGCTTGAAATACCGGGCGGGATGGTCGACGAAGGCGAGGTCCCGGAGTCCTGCGCGCGGCGCGAACTTCTTGAGGAAACAGGATACTCGGCCGGGAAGATCGTTTATCTCGGAAAATCCCATCCGAATCCCGCGATTCAGCAGAACCTGATCCATCATTTCGCGGCGTTCGAATGCGAACGGGTCGCCGAACCCGATCCGGACGAACACGAGAGCATCGAGACCCACATTGTCGCGCCAGACCGAATTGAGGGTTTGATTTCCGGCGAAGAAATTTCGCATTCGCTCGTGATTGCCGGATTTCAGAGGTTTCAGGCGCTCATCGATTCGAAAACAGGCAATAGATATGAAAGTTGAACTGACACGACTCGCCCATGCGCGTTCGGGCGATAAGGGAGACACCGCAAATGTCGGGGTCATCGCACTCAAGGATGATTTCTACCCGATCCTCGTCCGCGAGGTTACCAGCGAAAGGGTCAAAGCCCACTTTGGCGAGGTCGTAAAAGGCGAAGTCGAAAGATTCGAATTGCCGAATCTCGGTGCGCTGAATTTCTTACTGCACGGGGCACTCGGAGGAGGCGGTACGCTGTCTCTGATGACCGACGCCCAGGGTAAAACATTCTCGACCGCATTGCTGAGGATGCGGGTGGAGGTAACCGAATCGGAGGCCGTGGCGCTTGGAATCAATGACTAATCCGCATGACGAAGGCCCCGACTTCGGTTATGCCGAACTCGGGAGGATCAGGCTTCACTATGCAAAATCGGGGAGCGGGAAAGAACTCGTCCTTTTGCTGCACGGTTTCCCGGAATTCTGGTACTCGTGGAGACATCAGCTGGCGGATCTGGCGGACGAATACACAGTCGTCGCGCCCGATATGCGGGGCTATAACCTGAGCGAAAAACCGCCGGATGTCGCTTCTTACAAAATCGACGAACTTATCGAGGACATTGCCGCCCTCATAAAGTATTTCGGACACGAGCAGGCGGCAATCGTGGGGCACGATTGGGGTGCCGGCGTCGCTTGGGCGATCGCGCAGAAAAAGCCCGAAATACTATCGAAACTGGCCTGTCTCCAGGTTCCCCCGCCTTCAGTTTGGAGGAAAAACCAGACATTCCGGCAATTCGCGGCCAGCTGGTACATGTTCTTTTTCCAGATCCCGTTTTTGCCCGAAATGCTGCTCAAAAGCGGTGATTTTGCGAAGCTCGCGAACGGTCTCAAGACGACCACCGCCCGGGAAGGCGTATTTACGAACGAGGACATCGAGAAATACAGGGAGGCCTGGGCACGTTCGGGTGCGCTTACCGGCGGTCTCAACTACTATCGGGCGAATATTATGAAACGGATGTTCGGAAAGGCGCCCGTTCCAAAAAAGATTGAAGTCCCGACGCTCTTTATTTACGGCGAACAGGATCGAGCGGTGCTTCCACAAACTGTTGAAGGTGTTGGAGATATGGTTGGCGCTGAGTTTACGGAGTTGAGAATTCCGGAAGCGGCGCACTGGGTCCAGCTGGAAGCCCGCGAAAAGGTTACGACTGCCCTCAAGGAGTTTCTAACGAAATGACGACTGCGATTAGCGGGAAACAAATATGGAAGAACTATTAATATCAGATCGCGAAAGTGTTTTGACACTG
>JAOTWT010000581.1 GCA_029862725.1 Acidobacteriota bacterium
CACTTCTCGATCTGTTTTTTTTCAACCGGTGTCGCAAAGTGGCGAATCATCATCACAAGCCCTGTCAAGATGCCTATCACGACTGAGATCCTCGCCGTCCAATACAAGTATTGACCCGTTTTATTCTGGAGAAACTCTATTGGCACCATCACCCATATAAAGCTGAGTATCCACGAAAATAACACAAACGCCGTAAGCCAGACCGCTGCCTTGGCCTTGATCTTGCGCACTAGCGGACTGCCTCTGAACTCTTCTAGATCCTCAAAGGTTTCGCTGCCCCAAGCCAGAAAGTAAATGACGCTTTGTACGACAAGAAGAAAGCCGATCACATAAGGCAAGGTAAGTTCGACGAAGCCAGATACATCAAGATACTTTAACGCGACAAGCGTGATCGCGGCATCGATCAAAATATTCCTGAATTCTATTTCGCGCCATAGGCTCATCGCGGAAGTTTAACAGACTTCATGCGGCTTCGCGTGTTGTGATCTCTTGGGGCAAAGATCGTCAGCACCGCAAAAAAAGGAAGTGGTTTTTGGCAGCCAAGCCCCGCGCTTGAGCCGCCGCCGGCACGAGGCATCGAACACTGACGCAGCCTGATCAAACAGTCTTGCCGAATGGCCCTTTCGATGATACTTTTACTGGAGTGAGACGAAGCGGACCAATTGATGGCGCTTCGTTTCTTTTTTGGTTTAAAAGGAGAACACATGATTTACAGGACGGAGGACGAAATACGGGGGGTGATCGAAGCCTTCGAAGATTGCACGGTAAAACGCGGTGATTGGGGCCATCCCGAGCACCTGATCCTCGCGTATCACTACTCCATAAACAACGATTTTGACGACGCTTACAAAAAAATGAAGACCGGTATCTTCAATCTTCTCAGAGCTTTCGAGGTGGATCTTTCAAAAGAAATGCCCTACCACGAGACGATGACCATATTCTGGCTCAAGACCGTTTACGAATACGCCACGGAGAATCCAGTATTATCCGTTGAGGTAGTTAATGAAATGATCGCGAGGTTCGACAAGTTTTACCCGGACAAGTTCTACAGCCGCGAAATCCTGATGTCGGACAAAGCGCGTGCGGAATATGTCGAGCCGGACCTAACTTCGATTGATGATCTCTAGTTCAATCAATCCCGTGCCCATTCGTTTAAAGAACCGTCGGAATTTTACGGAAACGGGAAATCTAAATTGCCTACCGCGCTGCCTTTGCTTAGCGGTTGCAATCCCGCAGGCAACGGTTTATCCAACGTGAATTTCCGCTATCCTTTTCCGACTCATTCCTCGCACGGGTAAGTTCCCTTGTGAAGCACCTCGGTTTCTCCGTCTTTTTCAAGCTGCATCAGAAAATCCGAGCGAAACGCATCCCTGTATGAAGAAACGGTCAGGGTACCCGAACCCTTCGGGCCGCTGACTGGGGTAAAGAAGTTGACTTCTCTACGCGGGCCGTTGATTTCGATGTTCGGCACGAGATAAAAGCCTTCCTCGATCGGTTCGCCGAGCATCTCGATCGCTTTTTGGTCTTTCTTGACCTCCGCAATCGCACATTTGTACTCGTAGGTCGATTTGGAACCGACAAGTAGCGCTCCGACGATCACGACGATCAATCCAACTGTAAGGATTATCGGCACAATAACAACCAGTCCGATAATCAGATAGATCTTTTTGTTCGACTTCTTTGCTGGATGGTCAGGGGTCATGTGTTTTCTCCAAAGTTTGTCGTGAATGAATAATTGATAATGGACAACTGACATTTACGAGATTAATACAGGTCTCACTCAAGACGCATTATCCGCTATCCATTATCAATTATCCATTTCTTCGTTACCAGTTATCAGATGCCTGGTTATCAGTTATAATTCAATCGAAAACGATGCTTAGATTTACAAACACATTATCAGGCGAGATCGAGGAATTCGTTCCGCTGGACGACAACAGGGTGAGAATCTATGTCTGCGGCCCGACTGTCTGGGATTTCGCACACATCGGCAACTTCCGAACCTTTACTTTCGCCGATGTCCTCCAGCGGTATCTTCGTTACAAGGGGTATGACGTGACATATGTCATGAACCTAACCGATGTCGACGACCGCATCATTAACGAGGCGGCCAAGAAATGCATCACCATCGATGAGATGACCGCACCGTTTATTGTTGCGTTTAATGAGGATATGGCCGCGCTTGGAAATCAGTTTCCGGATGTCCAGCCGCGCGCGACCGAGCATATACCGGAGATGATCGATATCATCCAGAAGCTGCTCGCGAA
>JAOTWT010000073.1 GCA_029862725.1 Acidobacteriota bacterium
ACCGCCTGACCGGTCAATAGCACTCGCGCACCGTTCAGCAAAACCCCTACTTTGGTTGATTTTTCCTCGCAAAATTCCTTGACGGCTGCGAAAATTGAGTCGTGCGTGAAATCGTCCATCGACGCGAATCGCTCGGCAAGCTCATTCGACCACTGGCGCATTTCAGGGTGTTTTCTCAGGTGTTTTTGAATGGCTTTCGGATCAAAATCAAAATCCTCGCTGAAGAACGCCCGGCCCTGCCCGCTAAAATCCTTGAGCGTATAAAAGCGCTCCCGAATTAGATCGACGGTCGTGTCGAACCACCGCTTTTCGTCTTCGTCGTATTCCTCTCGCCAAAGTTTTTCGGCGCGGAGTTCTTCGCGGACGAAAGGCCTCAGTTCTTCGAGCGGGAGGGTCCGTATGTACTCCGCGTTCATCCAAAGGGCCTTATCGTCAGTCCAATGCCTAGGGTTGTCGGTTTCAAAGTTAAATGCTGCGTTCGAACGATTTATACCATCAAGACTGAATGCTTCGATCAACTCGTCGAGGTTCAAAATCTCGTCTTCTGTCTTTGGCGACCATCCCAGCAGTGCCAGATAGTTTCGGAACGCGGCGGCCAGAAAACCTCGGTCGCGATAGGTTGTCAGCGCGACGATCTCTCCATGGTGCCGTTTGGAAAGTTTTTTTCCTCCCGGTGCGAGAATCAGCGGCAGATGAGCGAATTGCGGGGGCTCGACTTCCAACGCTTCGTAGATCAGGATCTGCTTGTGCGTATTTGTAAGATGGTCCTGTCCGCGTATCACGTCCGTGATTCCCATCGCAATATCGTCGCATACGACAGCGAGGTTATATAGTGGGTGGCCATCCGAACGAAGAAGCACGAGATCCTCGATTTCGTCATAGTCTCTTTCCTGGAGTCCATAAACAGCGTCCTCAAACGAGGTCTTGCCGGATTCCGCGACTCGGAGCCTGACGGCAAATGGCTCCCCCGATTCGGCACGCCGGACGGATTCTTCCTTGCTCAGGTCGCGGAACTCATTGTCCCGCATAGTCTTCTCGTCGCCTTTTTGCCTGGCCCTGTCGGCGATTTCCTTCTTTATGTCTTTGTCCGCCGTGTCGCGCTTCGGTGTAAAGTCCCGGTAAGCCTTACCCTCGGCCAGCAGCTTCAAGGCGGCGGCCCGGTGCTCGTCGGCGTAATCGGATTGGTGAACGATCTCTTCATCGGGCTGGAAACCAAGCCACTTGAGTCCTTCCAGAATAGATCTTGTAGATTCTTCGGTGGACCTGTCGCGATCCGTGTCTTCGACGCGGATCAGGAATTTACCGCCCGTATGACGCGCATAGAGAAAGTTGAATAGAGCGGTTCTGGCAGAACCGATATGAAGATAGCCGGTTGGGCTTGGTGCAAATCTTACGCGTGTTGTCATTTTTGAATTCCCGTGCGGGCAATATCGGGTGCCCGCTGACGTGTGACTTAAATCCCGGTCCAATAAACACGAAAAGCCATCAAAACCAGTGTTTGACAGCCCAAATCGAAGCAAATAATGTACTGGCGGAGATGACAGGATTCGAACCTGTGAAGGGCTGTTACACCCTTAACGATTTAGCAAACCGCCGCTTTCAGCCACTCAGCCACATCTCCTTCGAAAAAACAAACGGGAACGGTTCGCCGATCCCGGTTTTAACGCAAGATTCATTCTAGTAGTTGGGCAAACTTTGTCAAGTTTAACGGCATCTCACTCGGCAAATAGAAGCCTTTTTAGGGCTTGACACGGAATTACAAAGAAAAGAGAATAAGCTTTCGTGCATTCAATGCCCGATTTGCTCGGAAATAAAAGGTAGCGCTTCTTGTATATTACTCCTGGTTAGTTTGGAGGTACCCGCCTTTCATGGGGTTCGGCCGAGAAAAAAATGTGATCCGATTGCTGATGATGTTCGTCGCTGTTATAGCGGTGGGTCTCACTGTGGTCGAACGCGACTTCGCGGCAGAGCCGGTTGCCGAAGCAGTTTCGCCGGCTAAAGCAGGTGCTTACGGAATCATAAGAGGAGTTGTACGGGACCGGAAGGGAAAACCGATTTCGAAGGCAACGGTCGCTGTGTTCCGCCTCGGCACCTCAAAGTTGATCAAGCAGATAACCGCCACAAAATCAGGTAAATTTTTCACGAAAATTGTTCCGGGAACCTACACGGTTCTCGCGGTTGCCCAAGGTTTTAATCCCGTCACATTAAACGAAGTCAAGGTCGGTCGTTCTTCGGAGCTCGTATACGGGTTCAACCTTGAGCGGGCAGGTGCCGGGAACACGCTTCCTGAAAAGCGTGCCGACAGAAAGAGCGCGAAATGGGCGATCAGGCTTGCGAGGCGTTCTATTTACCAGGTCAGGGAAGGTGCGGCGCCTGTTGATGACAGCGGCGTTGCAGTACTTGAGGGCGTTGGCGCTTCCGAGGTCGAAGCCGAACATAGCGGGAATGGCCGAAAGGGAAGTTCGATCGTTGAGACCTATGCGGGATCATCGACTGCCGGTTCGGTACAGGGTGTAAATTTTGCGACGCTCAGGCCGGTCGGCGAGAATTCGGAAGTTCTTTTGGCGGGACAATTGAACAATGGCCGTTTGGGCGGAAACCGGTTTGAGACCGAGTTTAGCTTTAGTCCCAAAGAAGATCATCAAATACGCCTCCGTGGATCGATTGCCGACATCGGCACGATTGTAAATGACGAGATCGGCGAGAAACTTTCGCAAGTGTCATTCAGGGCGACGGATCAATGGCGGGTACGCGAAGGAATGGTCCTTCTCTTCGGTATCGACTATTCCAGGTTTATGGGTGCCGGAAACGCCTCGTCTCTGACACCGCGAATCGGCGTACAGTACGACCTTGATTCGAGAACGCGGCTTCGCTCGGCCTACACGACGAGGACTGAAGAACGAACCTGGAGCAAAGTTATTCAGCTTGAGAACAGCCAGGTTCTTTTCGCTGAACCGATATCGGTCGAAGACATTTCCGCGGAGAACGGCGATGTGCATATGAATCGCAGCACCCGGTTTGAGTTCGGCGTAGAACGTGTCTTGGATAACCGTACGAATGTCGAGGCAAACGTCTTTCTGGACACGGTCAAGGGACGCGGCGTCGGGATCCAAAGATTGCCATTTGGAGCGAGCGAAGCGTATTCGGGCTTTGTTGGCCGTCAGGAAGGCGGCGCGACGGGGATGAGGGTTGTTCTGAATCGCCGTTTTAACGGTATTTTCAGCGCTTCGAGCGGGTATGCATTCGGGACCGGCCAGGAATTGGCCGGGTCCTCGATCTTGGACCCCGGATCGCTTTTCGAAGGCGGGTTGTTCCAAACGATATTTGGAAAAGTAGATACCGCGCTGGACGGTGGAACGACGATCAGCACCGTTTTTCGATTTTCGCCGAAGGCCACGGTATTTGCGATCGATCCGTTCGAAGGACGGTTGGCGATTTACGATCCCGGTTTGAGCGTCCTTGTGACGCAGGAGCTTCCGAGCTGGGGCCTGCCGATCGACGCTGAAGCGACTCTGGATGCGAGAAACCTTTTTGATTTTAGTGGCGGTATTTCGGGTGATAACGGGTCCCTGTTCCTACGGGCTCAGAGACGGATGGTCCGCGGTAGCATTTTGGTGAGATTCTGACATGAGAGGTTCCAACTTCACATTTACGGGAGTAGTCATCGTTTGAGGTTTTTGGAAGACAAAAACTTGAACAGATCGACTACCGGCCGCAACTTGGTGCGGTCATTTTTTTGTCCAAATTCTTGGATAATAGTGCGAATTCTGGATACAAATCATTCCGGTGTAGAGTCGTATAGGTGGAAATGATTGAATTTACAGTAGTTAGGCTCGGTTTGATCCGAATTTCCACTGGAACATATATTGCCTATAAATTCTTTTGGGTAAATTTACCTAAAATATGAAGGGTAAGGTACTTACAAGTTGGGGTTTGATTTGGCTCTTGGCTGCCGTGTTGCTGATAACCGGTGGAGCCCTTAATCTGACTCAGCGCAGCATTAAAGAACTACCGCCCACGGACGGAGTGGTTTGGGATTTGCGCGACGATGGTATCTATGCCGATTCGGTCACACCCGGATTAGCAGCTTCGAGGGCGGGGATCGCGGCCGGAGACAGGCTAAACGGTATCGGTCTCGTTGGGGAAAAGATCCAGGAGATCACAAGCCTTGAGGATATTCAGATATTTTTGGAGACGGCTGGACCGGGCGGCAACCTGACCTATTTTTTCCAGCGACCCTCCTATACCTTCGAGAACAATTTCTATAACGCCGATCTCAAGAACATCGATACTTTACCGCGTTGGACGCCGAGTATTGTGATGCTCACCTTCGTAGGCGTGATCTGGCTTTTGATCGGTGTCTTTGTATTGTTCAAGCAAGGAAGCCGATCGCCATTTGTGCTTCATTTCGCGACGGTTTGTCTTGCGGCTTTTGTTTTTCACGCTTACAAGCCGTTGGGTCTCGGAGAAGACTTTGATCTTGGCATTCAAATTGTCGATAATCTTGCGTTTTTGGTTTTCGTGCCTCTGTTCCTGCACTTCTGCCTCCGTTACCCGGTTCGGAGCGCGGTTTTTGATAAGCCCGCCTGGAAAACCTACGCACTCTATGTCCCAGCTGCCTTGCTGTCGGCAACGGATATATTTCTTTCACTGGCTTACCACATAATTCCAAGTGCGTCGGCTACCGACGCTCTTTATTCATTCGTCATCAGGAATCATGTATTTTCGACGCTCAATGTCATATTCTACTGGCATTTTGTCGGAGGTGTGGCGGCCGGAGCCGGGATTCTGATGTGGCGCTTTTTTGGCAATAAGAACGCGCTTGTCCGGCAGCGGCTGAAATGGGCGATGTGGGGAACGGTCGTCGCAGTTTTGCCCGTTTTCGCTTTCCAGGCCGCAAAGAGATTTGTCTATCTGCCGGACGACGGGCTGACAGTTGCGCTTACGATTCTTCCGCTTGCCCTGATTCCGTTCAGCTTTGGCCATTCCGTCGTGCGATATCGCCTGATGGACGTGGATGTGGTCGTGAGGCGCGCGTTGGTTTTTGCCCTTACGACGATGCTTATCGCAATGATGATCGGCGCAGTCGCACTGGGCCTCGTGTTTGTCTTTATCGGTGAGAATCTGTCGACGACCGAAATCGGTCTGCGCGGAATGATCGCGGTAGTCGCAATGGGCGCTATCGTTCTCTTGTCCGAGCCGCTCAAGAAGTTTTTGCAGGAGCGTACGGAGCGCTACTTCTACGGCGAGCGCTATGACTTGAGGCACGGGCTTCTTGATTTCGGCCGCACGCTTTCGGCGACGACCACACTAAGTCCGCTGCTTGACGCCTTAACCGAAAGACTCCAACAGGTACTCGATGTTGAGAAAGTGACGGTCTTTATCGAGGATATCGGCGCCCCGGAAGATTACCGAATCGCAAAGTCGGTAGGCCTCAGCGACCATTACAAGATTCCGCCCGATTTTCGCAACATGATTCGCCGCAAGTCGGCCGCAAAAGGTGTCGTCAGGGCAGACGAAATGGCCTTTCTGGAATACGAGGGGTCGAACGGAAGTGTGGCCGCTAAAAATGGCGGTAGTAGCGGGTCGAGCAGTGACAACGGCGGGTCGAGCGTCAGACAGGAGCTTCATTATTTTGTACCGTGCGTTGTACGCGGAAGGATGGTCGCGGTTATCGGTCTCGGACGTGCGAAAGACGGCTCCCTGCTCTCATCCGAAGACATCGGGATCTTGCAGACGGTTTCAGGTTACGTAGCAGTTGCAATAGACAACTCACTGCTCTTGCAGGAACAAGAACAGAGAGCCGAGGAGATGGCGCTGCTCAAGGAGTTCAACGAGTCGATAGTCGAATCGGTAAACGTCGGACTCTTGGCTGTGAACGATGCGGGAGTCATTACGCGTTGTAATTCTTCATTTGAAAGTATGTTCCGCTATGATCGCGAAGAGGCTGTCGGCCGCAATATTTCGGAACTGTTCGAAGAGGGTTTTGCGGCGAAACTGGAAAAGATCCTTGGTACATCGAGCTGGCGCCTGACGGATATCCGGAATGCGTACAAGGTCAGGACCAGCAGAAAAGACGGGGATCCGTTGATCCTGAACGTTGCAATCGCACCGCTTCGATCGGAGGTGGAAGAACAGGAAGGGGCGATCGTACTCCTCGAAGACGTGACCGCGCGGGTTAAATTGGAAGACGGGCTCCAGCAAAATGAAAAGCTCTCGAGTATCGGCTTATTGGCCGCCGGAGTGGCCCATGAAGTAAACACGCCATTGACGGGTGTTTCGAGCTATACGCAGATGCTGCTGGGCATGATCCCCGAGACGGACCCAAAACACGAGCTCCTGAAGAAAGTTCAAAAGCAGACCGACCGGGCCTCGAATATCGTTGGGAATCTACTTAATTTTTCAAGATCCGGAGATACCTCGGATTTTGGTGAGATAGATGTCAACAAGTTGCTGGACGATACCCTGCAGTTGCTGGAGCCGCAGGTCCGCAAATCGAATGTGACGATCGTCCGCGATTATGCCGAGGTGCCGCCAAAGGTCCATGGTAGCGCGGGCAAGCTCCAGCAGGTGTTCACGAATCTCGTCATTAACGCCCGTGACGCGATTCTCAACGAAGGTACGATCACGCTGCGCACTTCATACCGCAATGACAACGAGGTTGTTATCGAAGTGTCGGATGATGGCGTCGGAATCAACCCCGAGGATATCAACAAGATCTACGACCCGTTTTTTACGACAAAATCCGTCGGAACGGGAACAGGACTGGGAATGGCCGTGTCCTACGGGATCGTACAGGAACATTCAGGTACGATCACGGCAAACAGCGAAGTCGGGAAGGGAACCACATTTACGCTCATATTCCCCGTATCACACAAGCATGACCACCGGGTAGCCAGTTAATGCATGAACTGGTCTCTTTTAACCACGAAATAATCAGATCCGAAGATGCCTCGATGTCACCGGTTTCGGTCTCGGGGCTTTACGGTAAGGGAGTGTTCACGACGCTCGCGATTCGCGGCGGTCAGCCTTTCCTGTTCGACAAGCATTGGGAACGGCTGGCAAACAACTCTGAACGTCTCGGCATAAACATCGAGTCTCTTTCGAAGGATGACCTGTTCGCTTCGCTTTCCGACCTAGTCACCAGAAATAGTGTCACGAACGGGAGATGCCGGATCACGGTTTTTGATTCATCGTCTTCTCAGATTTGGCGCACTCTTACCGATCAAAAATCGTCGGTCTTGATACAATCGGCTGATATGCGCGTCCGTCCTGATCGGCTCCGCCTGACAATTTCGCCGTTTCTCGTTTCTTCAACTGCGCCGCTCAACAACATTAAGACCTGCAACTACCTGGAGCAGACGGTTTCCTATGACGCTGCGGCGCGAGAGGGATTCGACGAGGCGATCCGTTTAAACGAAAAGCACGAGGTTGTGTCGGCCTGTATGGCGAATGTTTTTTGGGAAACCGACGGAAAGTTCTATACGCCGATGCTTGATACGGGTTGCCTTCACGGCACGACCAGGGCATTTGTGGCGGAATCGATCCAGGTTTCTCCGGTGAGACATCACGTGGATGCGCTAAAACATGCCAATCACGTGTTCCTTACATCGGCGGGTCTGGGGATCGCTGAAGTTGAAGAGATCCGGATAGGTGATGAGACCGCGGAATTCGGGCGGCTTGGCGAAGACTTTTATGATTTGGGGCGGTTATGTGAAATCAGATGGCAATAGCGTCGGGTTAAGAAACAGTACCGCCGCAAGATGAGCCGGCCCCTGCGGTGCAACCGAAACAATGCGAGTTCGTCATGATCTGCCGGCCTTCAAACTGCGAAGGCTCGAACTGCTCAATTTTTTGCCCGACATTTTTCGCGACGCCGATTTCCAGCATCTGATTAAAATCACAGTCAAACAAATTTCCCCGCCATTCAACGCTTAGAGTGTTCCGGCACATCAGTCCTTCGACCGTTGCCGGGTTGAACGCGTTGATCAGCTTCTGCATATAGGCATCTTCGTTCTTCGAACTCCGAAGCCAGTCAAGATACCTTGCAATCGGCATATTTGTGATCGTGTACAGGTTATTAAAGACGACATTGTGGCGGGCCGCGAGTTCGCGTTTGAAATCCGCCTCGATGGACTTTTGCTCGGGCGGCAGGTATGCACCCACCGGATTGTAGACAAGATCGAGAACAAGGCCGCTCCCATCCGTCCCATACCCGACCGAATTCAATCTACGAAGAGCCTCGATTGACTTCTCAAACACTCCATTGCCCCTTTGGGCGTCCGTTTGCCGCGCCTGAAAATACGGAAGGGAGGAGATAACCTCCACATCGTTTGCCGCGAAAAATTCAGGCAGATCCTCATTGCCTTCTTCGAACATCACCGTCAGGTTGTGACGGACCATTGCCCGTGCACCGGCATTTCGGCCTTCCGAAACGAGGTAACGGAAATCTGGGACCAACTCGGGAGCGCCGCCCGTGATATCGAGCGTTGGAATCTTGTGTTTCCGTAGCGCGTCGAGACAATGGTCAATCGTCTCGCGGCTGATTATTTCTGTGCGGGTCGGCGAGGCATCAACATGACAGTGTTTGCAGGCCTGGTTGCATAGTTTCCCAACGTTCACTTGAAGTATTTCGACTTTCGCGGCACGAAGCCTGAGACCGCTTTCGGCGAGACGATCCTGGAAACTAATCTCCGATAACGGCAGCGCCGGCTTTCCATTCCGCGGTCTGATCTGGATGATGGGATTCTTTGTCATTTTCTTTTTTTCGTACGGCGACAATTTAAACGGGGGCCAAGGGTTAAAAGGGGAAATTCAGAGATAGTAATTCGGCATCAAACAGATTCCTGGCTGCTAAACGATCCCGCAACACGGTGGATAATTATGGAGCTCGATGCCGGCCATTCTTTCCAATCCATTTCATCCGGTTTTTCCCTGTCAGCAATTCACATTGAGACCTTGTCGTGTGCATTATGCGACTGGACGCCGTGGATCAGACTTGCGCCGCCGCGTATTGCCGATGCGAGATGCATCGCCTCGGTCATCTGCTCCATGTTCGATCCGTTCTCGAGACTACTGTTTGTGAAGGCGTCGATGCAGTATGGGCATTGAATGGTCACTGCCACAGCGAGGCCGATAAGGGCCTTCTCACGCTTTGAAAGCGCCCCGTCCTCCTGACAGGCTTGATACCAGGCCATAAACTTCTCGTAGAGTTCAGGAGCATGGCGCCCTATCTTTTCAAAATTGTGCAGGTCATCTTCTTCGTAATAACTCATTTGTCCGGTTCAAAATTCAGTGTTCAAAGTTCCAGGTTCAAAGTTCAAAGTTCAAAGTTCAAGGTTCAAAGTTCAAGGTTCAAAGTTCAACAGTTAAATGCACATTGCCGGCATCGATATCAATCAAGCCGGAGAAAGCAGCGGTCAACAGTTTAATACAAACCTCGAACTTTGAACCCGGAACTTTAAACTGCACTTAGCAGCACTCCCCGTCCGGTTCGCAATTTTCGCCGGCTTCGGTCAGATTATATTCAAGTCCTTTTGTTTCGCGCGGATGCCTCTCTAAAGTCCTCTTGCAGTCAAATTCACCGGCATCATCGAGCGGGATTTCCGAAAGGGGTTCGACTGCGATGATGTCCGACCGATAAGGCTCTTTTGTATAAATTTTGAAAGTCTTGTCGCAAACCGCCATCCTTTTGCCGCGCTCGAGTGCGTGGCCGTCATCATCCATCACCCGCTTCCAGGGACCCTTGTAAATAATCGCCTGATTTCGTTCGATACACGGCCCTTGTTTTCCCTTGTAGGCGATCAGAGTCACTGATCGAAACTCAATGCCCTCAACGGTTTGCCAGGGCCGCTCGTCGCGGTTTACGATTTCCATTCCATAAAAACCGGCATCCGCGAAGGCCTCGACAAAAGCATCCTCGCGGTATGCGCCCGATATACACCCGCTCCAAAGCTCTGGATCATCCTGCAGGTGGTCTGGTACGTCCTCATCCGCGACAATATCCGATATCGCGACCCTGCCGCCTCGTTTCAGCACACGAAACATCTCCGCGAACATCTGTTTTTTGTCGCTCGGCCGG
>JAOTWT010000583.1 GCA_029862725.1 Acidobacteriota bacterium
GTCTTTTTGCACTGAATTTGGGCGTTTCGTCTTCTCCATCGTCATCGACAACGACGACCGGCGTAAATGTCACTTCAAAGTTCTTAAGCGGTTGACGCGTGTCCGCCCGGATGACGATTCCGGAAACATCGTAAAGATTGCGTTCCGGCAATGTAATGTTGACACCCTCAGCGGTCTGACCGTAGAACGCATCGATTCGATCGGCGTTCCTGTTCGAAGAACCTGCGGGATAGTAGGTCTGGAAGGGATTTTCGGAAAAAGGGTTTGACAAAAAGCCCGAATAACGAACTTTCTCGTTCCGATGGGTGACCGGCTCCGTCACCCTAACCACATATTGTCCTTCGGGCAAGCCCGCGAACCTGTAAAAACCGCGGTCGTCTGTTTTCTCCGAGTTGGGCCCCTGTGAACCTGAGAAGACCCTGTTCAAGGGGAAACCGTCAATAACCGGGAGTGCTTCGACTGTGACTCCGACCGCCGCCTCGCCGTCAAAATATCTCACGACCCCACTTATCGAGGCACCCCGTTTGGCCCTCAAAAACACTTCGAATTCGCCCGTCCCCTCAACCGCTATTTTTTGAAAAAACCTGTTGAGTTTTTCAGTCCGTTGGGCAACCGAAAGCGTGGGATCGACAAAAGCCTCCGGATTCAGGATACCGCGGTTCCGAACGACGGGGTAATATTCACCCGGGGCGAGATTCTCGAACACAAAATTGCCGTTTTCGTCCGTTTGGACCGTTTCGGAGGCATAACCACGGCTCCCGACAGCGGAAAAACCGATCATTGCGTATCTGATGGGAGCGCCGGTGTCTTCATATACAAGCCTGCCGCGGACAGTCGCCCCGGGCGCCTTTTTTCCGGTGCCAGACCCGTCCCCCATTCGTACCGGAGGCGGCGGAGGAGGAACCTCCTGAGAAACCAGATCTGAAGTAGCTAGAATCAATAAAACGAGCAAAATGGTAAGCTTTGATAAAGTCATGTGATTATTGGGATTTGCCGGAATTCTAAGGCAAATCTACACGCGGGATAACCAAAACACAAGGTTTTTTATTCGACACGGCTGATGCCCGGAAATCTTCCGCCGGGTGCGTTTGTCTTTTCGTTTCAGGCGGTTAGATGCCTCAAGCCCAACAAACGGTTTCCATAATGGCCCCTGCTAAAATATAATCGCCAAAACATAAAGGGAGAACTAATTGATGAGATCAGTGCCTACCATACGACGACTAAAGATGTTCGTTTTGCCGATTGCCCTTGCTGTTTTTTGCCTAACGGTCTCAGCCCAGCCGGCGCCAAAGGACGTTCTCGGTTTTACTCCGGGCGAAGACTACAAACTGGCGCACTGGTCCAGGATAGTCGAGTATTTCCAAAAACTCGATGCGGCTTCAGACCGCGTTGTTTTCAAGGAAATCGGCAAAACGACGATGGGCAAACCCTTCACATATGCATTGATTTCGTCTCCCAGGAATCTACGGCGGCTTGAGTATTACAAGGACATCAACGACAAACTCGCCGATCCGCGAAAAATCAAACGCTCGCAGAAAGAAGCGGCTAAATTGGTCAAAAAGGGCAAGACCTTTGTTTTGATCACGCACGGTATCCATTCAACCGAGGTCGGTTCCACTCTTTCTTCAACGCTGATCGCCCACAAACTTGCCACATCCAAAGAAAAACGCATTCTCGATATCTTAGACAACACGATCATCGTGATAGTTCCGTCTTTGAATCCGGACGGGGTTGATATCGTGAAAGATTGGTATGACAAGACTTTGGGAACCAAGTTCGAAGGCACATCGCCGCCGGAGCTTTACCACAAGTATGTCGGCCACGATAACAACCGTGACTGGTACGCGTTTACGCAGGTTGAAACCCAACTCACCGTCGAAAAGATCCACAACGTTTATCATCCGCAGATCGTCCACGACATACACCAGCAGGGCACGAACGGTGCAAGATATTTTGTCCCGCCTTATCTCGATCCGGTCGAACCGAACGTCCCAGAGGAGATCATCGAAGGTTATACCGAGATCGGCAACCACATCGCGGCCGCAATGCGCAGGGAAGGTAAACTCGGGATCACGACCGCATCCACCTACGACGCATGGACGCCGGCCCGTGCCTATTCGCATTATCACGGCGGCGCGAGGATTCTGAGCGAAACGGCATCGGCCCGTCTTGCGTCACCGATCGAGATCAAATTTGAGGACATGACGAGCCGCCGCGGTTTTGATGTCAACAAGGAATCGCGTAATTACGGTCCCCTTTGGAAAG
>JAOTWT010000582.1 GCA_029862725.1 Acidobacteriota bacterium
CTCGTCATTTGCAAGAGTATCGCCAAGACGGGAGATTTCAGCCTTTTCAAGTTCCTCGTCATCCATGCTCGGATGGGCCTGATAATGGTTGCGGCCGAGAATTTCGTGAATATCCTGAAACAGAACATTTCCTGACAAAACAAGAACGTCAACGAAACGATTCTTGATAATGTATGCAAACAGCCTGCGCATTCCAGATTGAATCAGATTGCCCGATGCACAAAGGTATATCGTGACATTGTCATCAAGCATGTCTATCCAGATCCGGTGCGCTTCAGCGAGTTGCCGCGCACCGAAGCCCGCGCCTTCCATTTTTTCCAACAAGCCCGCCACCGAACGGTCCCTGTCGACAGGGATCGGTCGTGTCGGAACCGTTAGATATTTTGAGGCTTTAGATTTCTTCTTAACTGCCATATTTTCACCGAAAACAAATTTCCTTTAGCTACTTTCTCAAACAAAAAACCCTATTTATACATGTTCGATTCAAACAATACAAACCGCCAGAAACTAAAGGCCGGAAAACTTTTTTCCACAAAAGGATTTTGACCTGAGCATCGAATCCAGATTAAACCGAAACAAGGAGGTCAATAGAATTGGCGGCTTGAACAAGAAAACAGACTACCACAGTTTCAATGTGATTTGTGGACTTTTTTTGTGCGATTAGCCCGCGGCTGGAATGTAACTCCATATGCGCGACCAATTGGCACGAGCTTTGCAATGAATGTCTGAGTCGACGGGGCACCGCGCAGCCCTTCACACCATGAACCAGCCATAATTCCAGCGAATTAATCGTATCCGGATTTTATTTCGCTGGTGCTGCCTGCCGCATCTTGTCAGTGAGAAGTGTCAATAATTGTCACAAGTTCACCCCCCAGCTAGTTCAATCCAAGAGGTTTACAAATGAAGCCGAAGCATGAGAAGGGATTTTCCTTAATCGAATTGTTGATCGTTGTCGTGATCGTGGGTTTGATCGCGGCAATTGCGATCCCGTATCTTCAAAAAGCAGTTGGCCGAGCCGAAAACGGTAATGCTTACGCAAGCCTTAAGACACTTACAAAAGCCCAGCTCAACTATTTTTCGCTGAAAGGCAGGTATGCGCGCCTGGACGAACTCAACGCCGCGGAGGGAAATACTTTGGGAATTACTTCCGGGAATCAACTCCGCCGAGGAGTCTTTACGCTTGCGATGAGCCCAGCAACTCCCACAGATACCGAATTAGAAAACAATTTTCAGGTAATCGCGACAAAAGCGACGACCGTCAGTAACACGCCCTGTGTCCTTTCGGTGGATGCGTCCGGTTATGTAGACGATGTTTTTAGTTACGGTTGTGTAGATTTTGGAGACTAATGAACATATTCAGGGAACTTGTTGAGGAGTTAAAAGAGGAAAACCTTCTTGAGGATACCGTTATCGACCCGGTCATGGAAGACGGGGCCGATGCAGCGATTTCTTCAGATTCGGATGTCTCGAGCGACCCGGAACCGGTTGTTAAAGATCATCAGGTGCCCGGAAAGGGTAAACGCCCGGATGAGTCTTCCGTTGGCAGCGATCCAGAACTGGTCGGCAATTTTCATGACAACCCTGTCGACTCTCTTGAACTTGGAGACTTGGAAGCAGCAGATGCCCCGGTGCCTGCGCGGGACGCCTCGGGCGAATCCGTCTCACACGAAGAATCAAACGAAATCGGGTCTGAATCAATCGATTCATCGGTTTCAAAAGAAGATCTTCAAAACTCCGAGGCGGCCGCGCCAAAGGTGGTAGTACCGAAGCCGAAAGTCCGGGATCCAGTCGAAGAAAAGCACTTTTACAGGCAAAGGGCGATGGACGAAGTTACGGGGCTACAGCTTGTGGAGCATGTCCTTACGGGTGTCGAACGCGAGCAAATGAAGACTTCGCCAAAATCGTTCGACGACCTCAACGTAAAAAGGTCACTTCACGATTTCCTGCAAGTGGCCGACAACATCAATTCGCCGGAACACGCACAGGCGGAATTCCAGCTGATGCAGGAGACGGAAAACTGGGCGTCTGCGCTTTCGCGGCGGGATCGAAACATATCTGTCGCCCACTTGCGCAGGTACTGTGAGACCACCAAACCAAGCCTCAGCTCACAGGCGATGATCTCCCTCGCGCGATTTTACCGGAATTCGCCATACTCGGAGTCGGTGAGAAGCAAATTCGACCTCGTGTTTACAAGGCTCTTCTCCAAAGAAATCGGCGAGGAAAAACGAAAGGTGGTCTTCAAGAACGAAGAACTTGTAAATCACA
>JAOTWT010000074.1 GCA_029862725.1 Acidobacteriota bacterium
TCGCGACGGCAGTGTCGAAGACATTTCCGCCAAGTCCTCGGAAGGCCCAAGTGCAGCGGTGACCGGCAATCCCGGGAATGACCGCGACGGCGTTTTATCGGGAGTGTATGGCGGCGAATTATCGTTAGGCATAAACGCAAAGGGCGAGTTGACCGGCTATTTCGAATCCGGAAGAGGTGGCGACGAAAACGGCGGGCCGATGTTCTCCTGTATGTTTTTTATTTACGGCGCGGCACCCGTAGGCAATCGATACGAGATAAGGACGTGGTATCCGGACGCGAAAATAGACCGATATATCGGCGGCGAACTAACCCGAATCGAAGAAGATGGCACTCCAGGGATCAAGGTGAGACTGGACGAAGAACACGGGGGTTGCGTAAATGTCGGCTCTACATTCAGCGCGGGAGGCGGTTCGACCCTTCCTTTGACATCGAGTGGAGATTGGGCCGGGATCCGCGTGGTTTCATCTCCGAAAGCATATTTTTATGAGTCTTCGGAAGCGAAGAAACCTCGAAAGGCCTATCTGGTGGAAAGAAATTTGGTAAGCGTCCTCGAGGAGGCGGATAACTCTGTCCGGGTTGCGTTTGCCGGTTCGGACAAAAAGACTACCGAAGGATGGATCAAGAAATCCGACTTTTTCGAACACGTGCCTGCGGCGAAGTAGAATTTTAGAATGGACTTTATAACAGAAAACCTGATCACTATTCTGATCCTTTTGCCGGCGTTCGGCGCACTTGCGCTTATCGGACACCAGCTGTTCTGGAAAGAAGAGGCGCATTTGAAATGGCTGACGCTTGCCTTCACGTTAGTAAATTTTCTTATTTCACTGCTTCTGCTCGGTAATTCGACCGCTTCGGCGAATGGTTTTTTCTTTGAAAAGAACATCCCCTGGATCGAGGCGATAAATACCAACTATCACATCGGTGTAGACGGTTTTAGCCTTTGGCTGGTGATTCTGACGACCTTTATCATGCCGATCTCCGTTCTTTCCACATGGCATGCGGTCGAAAAACGGGCGCCCGCGTTCTACGTCTTTCTTCTCCTTCTGGAAAGCGCGATGCTCGGCGTTTTTGTGACGCTCGACCTGTTGGTTTTCTATTTGTTTTTCGAGGCCTCACTGATTCCAATGTTCTTCCTGATCGGGATCTGGGGCGGCAAAGAACGTATTTACGCGGCGGTTAAATTCTTTATCTTTACTGCGCTCGGCAGCCTCCTGATGCTTGTCGCGATCATCGCGCTTTATTACCTGCAGCTGCAGGCGACCGGAGTGGGTTCTTTCGACTACGTCGTGCTTCTGAGGTCGATTCAGGAAGGCAACCTTGTTATCGCCGGACAGGCCGGAACCTTGCTCTTTCTGGCGTTCGCGCTTGCCTTTTCGATTAAGGTGCCTCTCTTCCCATTTCATACATGGCTTCCGGATGCCCACACCGAGGCGCCGACGGCTGGTTCGGTGATACTTGCCGGTGTGCTTTTAAAAATGGGTACTTACGGGTTGATGCGTTTTAATTTTACGCTTTTCCCCGAGGCCTCCCGCGAGCTCGCCTGGATCTTTATCATTCTGGCGATTATCGGGATTATTTACGGAGCACTGGTCGCGATGGTCCAGCCCGATATAAAAAGGCTTGTCGCCTATTCATCTGTTGCGCACATGGGATTTGTGATTCTCGGCATGTTCTCGTTTACGGAGGCCGGAATGCAGGGGGCGCTTTATACAATGTTGAGCCACGGCGTTACAACCGGTGCGTTGTTCCTGCTCGTCGGTTTCATATACGAGCGGCGTCATACCCGTTTGATATCTGAATACGGCGGACTCTCGGGGATCATGCCGGTCTATGCGACGTTCTTTGTAATTACGGCGATGGCTTCGATCGGGCTTCCGTTCCTTAACGGTTTTGTCGGCGAGTTTATGATCATGCTCGGGATGTGGACTTCGACCGCGCTTTCGGGGAATTGGAATCAGATCGCCACGATGCTTGCCGGCACCGGGGTGGTTTTCGCCGCCGTGTACCTGCTTTGGATGGTCCAGAGGGTCTTTTTTGGAAAGCTCACGAATAACAAGAACAAATCGCTCAGAGATCTCGATCTTCGGGAAATCGGCCTCATGGCTCCACTGCTCTTTCTGATGGTATTTATGGGTGTATATCCAAGCGCCTTTCTGAGTGCGTCAAGAGACTCCGTCAAAGAGATCCAGCGGATCGTAAGCGGCGATACAAAGGGAGGCGCCGTTGCGCGAACCCGGACGAAGCCGCCGGCCGCGATCACCGCCGGAAAAGAAGAGGCGGAGAAATAGAAGCAGCGGCTTGCTATTGCATCCGACCGTGTGTCGGGGCAAGCGTTGGCGATAGTAGAAATTAAAAATGAACACGATCCTTTTGGCAGATTTAGTTAATCCGAACGTCGTCATCCAGACCGTTCTTCCGGAAATGGTGCTCGCCGTGACCGCGATTTTTATCATGGTTTACGACAGCTATGTGCCCGGAAAACACAGGGTCACGGCGACACTCTCGCTTATCGGATTGGCTGCGTCCTCGTTCGCACTCTACCAGCTCTGGTCCGAGCCCGGGGTATTTGCGTCCGGCTTTAACGGCATGGTCGTCACGGACGGTCTGCGTCTCAGCTTCACCGCCGTTTTCATCCTTGTCGCCGCGTTGACGATACTTATCTCCTCGGTTTGGATCGATAATGAAAATGTCCCCGCCGGCGAGTACCACGTGTTGGTGCTATTTGCCACGATCGGAATGATGTTCATGGCTTCCGGCAACGACATGGTGATTATCTTCCTCGGTGTCGAGACACTTTCGATAGCGACCTATGTAATGGCCGGACTCCGGAAGACCGACCTCCGATCGAACGAATCCGCGATGAAGTATTTCGTCCTGGGCTCGTATGCATCGGCGTTTCTCTTGTACGGTATGGCGTTGATTTACGGCGCGACGGGATCGACAAATATCACGGAAATCGCGTCGAGCCTCGATTCCGCCAGCTTCCCCGCCCTTTTACTTGTCGGCGGCGCGATGTTGTTGATCGGGTTTGGGTTTAAGGTCGCTGTTGTTCCCTTCCATGTCTGGACGCCCGATGTTTACGAAGGCGCGCCGAGCCCGATTACGGGCTTCATGGCGGCCGGCCCGAAAGCGGCGGCCTTTGCCTCTTTTCTTAGAGTTTTCGTTATCGGATTCCCGCTGGTTGCCGGCAGTGTCGCGGCGCAGTACCTACATGAGACCTGGATCACCGCTCTGGCGATAATCGCGATTCTGACCACAACTGTTGGAAATCTCGCGGCGATTGTCCAAAACAACGTCAAGCGGATGCTCGCTTATTCGTCGATCGCTCACGCCGGTTACGCACTCGTCGGATTTGTTGGCGCGGGCGTCGCGACGACCATTGAGGGACGAAACGAGGCCATTGCTGCCGTGGCGTTTTATATGCTCACATACTCGGTCGCCAACCTGGGGGCGTTCGCCGTTCTGACCCTGCTCGCACGGAAAAACGACCGGCGCACCGAGTTTGAAGACTATAACGGTATAGGTTTCAAGTCACCGGTTCTCTCGTTTACCCTTTCATTGTTTATGCTTTCCCTTCTCGGCCTTCCGCTGACGGCGGGATTCATCGGAAAAGTTCTTGTCTTCCGTCCGGCATTGGAAGCGGGTCAGACCCTCCTGACGGTAATGGTCGTCGTCGCCGTGATAAACACCGCGATTTCGGCTTATTACTATCTCAGACTTATCGTTGTCATGTTTTTCCGCGAGCGTTCCACTGATTGGGTCGTCCCGAAGATTCCGGCGGCGGTTGGATTTGCGCTCCTTGTCGCCGTGCTCGGTGTCTTCTATTTCGGACTATTTGGGAACAGCGTGATTCGTTCGTTTACGAGCGTTCCGGCCGAAGCGCCGGTGAGCGCATCAAACCGATAAGATGTTTAAGCCTGTCGATCTGGAGAATTGGAATCGAAAGTCGACTTTTGAGTTTTTCAGAGAATTCGAGGATCCCTTTTTTAACGTCACCGTTCCGCTGGATGTAACCGCACTCCTCGAACTCTGCCGGTCCCGAGACATTTCGTTTGCGGCGGCTTGTCTCTACTTCTCACAGGAATCGGCCAACCGGATCCGCGAGTTCCGTATAAGACTTATGGACGGGCAGCTCGTCGAGTTCGAACGCGTCGAGGCTACCCAGACCATCATCCAGGATGATGAGACCTTCTCGTTTTGCTATCTGCCCTGGCGTCCCGACCTGGTGTCGTTCTCGCAGTCCGCACGCGAAGCCGTAACGGAGTACAAGAAAAAACGCACATTCGATGTCGAAACGGGACGCGTCGACCTGATCTATTACTCGGTACTGCCGTGGCTTGCATTTACGAGCTTCAAACACGCGACCAGGTACGACCCGCTTCAAACAGTACCGCGAATCGCCTTCGGAAAATATACAAAGTCAGGCGGCAGATACACGATACCGATTTCGGTCGAAGTGCATCATGCAATGATGGACGGGATCCATGTCGGGAAATATGTGGATCTTCTTCAAAGGAAGCTTGAAGCCTGTGGGGAAACCTTATGAGCCTGACCGTAGAGATCAAAGAAGAACTTGGCCCGCTTTGGATCCCATCGATCTACGAGTCCCGCGTGCGAACCAGGAAGACGCGGTCTTTTGCAATCGATCTTCCGCAAAAAGAAAATAAGATCGACATTGTACACACGCTTCTTGGTATCCAGTTGAAGGCCCGCGGGAAGCTTATCGCGTGTCCCGATCTGGCGACCGCGCGCTATTTGCGCGTGTTTGCACGGTTCGGTTGCGGTAATGTCGCGGTGCCTTACGACATCACCAAGATATCGCACATCGCCGACGAACTTGAGTCCGCCTGGCATACTTCCCTGTTAATACTCGAGAGGGAGACGGCCGGCGAAAGCGCTCAGCTAAAAGGACGCCGGCGGGGCTCTCTCCTGAAAGCAATGAGAACCGAAATCGAAGACCTGGGTGCGGGAACGCTGATGCCCGAATTCGACACCAGGACCAAACAAAGAGGCAGTTAGAAATTAGGAGAATTTGCTTGGGTTAACAATTTCAAAAATGATAACATCAAGGTTGGGAATGTTAGACGGCTTTGCACAATTGCATCAGGAAGAATCGCTTCCGTTTCCTTATAACCGTCAGCGGTATTGCCGGTATGAGCCGATCGAAAAAAAGATCGAACATGCCCGTGTGCTTATCGTTAACGATTTGCTGAGGTACGAATCCGATCTTTCCGATCTGGCCAAGAAAGAATTGGCGGATGGGGTAGAGGTTCATCTGCGCCTGGAAAACAAGCTTTCGCAGATGGCCTGTGACAATATCGCAAAGAACGTACAGCGGCTCGTTCGGCAGCCCAAATCCCTGACGGTGCATCTGTCCGAGGTGGCAGAGGCTGCAGAGACATTTTCTCCCGATGCGATTGTAATGAGCGGAACGCTCTCGGATTTCGATTATTACAATCCGAAATATCTGAAGAGATTCGAGAAATTTATCCGTTCCACAAAGACGCCTGTGCTCGGCATCTGCGGCGCCCATCAGTTGATCGGCGTTTCATTCGGAAACGAACTGCGAACAATAGACAATTTGTTTCCTCACGAGAGACGAACCGGGCGGGTCGCCGAATTCCAATATCGTTTTGTAAAGATAGTCGACCGCACAGATCCGATCTTCATGGGTATCGATGATCCAAAAAGCGGTGTCTGGCAGAATTATACGGTCGAAGAGGGGATACTTCGGATTTGGCAGAATCATGGTCTCCAGGTGATAGGGATTCCTGATGGCTTCAACCATCTCGCAAAATCGTATCTCACACAGAACCAAATGATGGTCAAACGATCCGACGGGCAACTCATCTACACCGTACAGTTTCACCTGGAGAAGTCCTTTGAAGATTGGTCCAAGAATCCAACCCGATGGGAACACCCCAACGAATCAAGAGACGGAAGAATCCTGTTCGAGAATTTCCTGATTCTCGCCCTCGAGCACAACCGGTAATTACCTGGCATTTCTGAGACTAGTTTGAACTCTGATTTTCAGAATTCGGTTTGATTTCATCGGCGGGTAATTCGTTTTCCCCGGCTTCCCCGATATCAGCCGGTTCAGCATACCTCGGTGTCTCCGCTCGCCGTTTTTCCCTTAATTCGTCTCTTTGGCGGTCACGGATCACGGATATGCGCTGTTCCCGGCGTTGCTTTTCACTAAAGGAGTCATTAATTTTTGCCGCCTTGGCAATTTCGGCCGGAGTCAGGGACAGTACTTGATCGGAATACTCACTAGAAAGAGACTCCACTTGCCCGTTTTTCCCGTATACAAACACTTGGCGTTGCCCGTTACCGTGATCACGAACCATTACCATCCGCAATAGATCGTGTCCCCGAAAACTCCGTGTCACCGTAGAGTTTCCATAACCGTCCTTCATTCGGCTAAGCCTTGAACCGTCTTGCAGGATACGCGTGACGTCCTCGGATTTCTGGGACGAAACCGGGGACTGCCTGATATAATCCGAACCCGGCTCTGACAATTCCAAAGGTGCGGATCGAATCTCGCTTTTGGCTTGCACACCGCGTGATTCTTCTCTTTGCGTGCTCTCCTGCTTACCGCCAAACAAATCCATGACACCAATACCGAGGTGCAATTTCACTGCTATTGAAGCGAGCATTCCGGCAATGAGGAGTAACAAGATTACTCGGAGTCGCGTTTGTTTTTTGTTTCCATCCATTGTTCTGAAGCGTAACGATGTAGGTTAATACACCTAGTGGTTCGGATAATTGGAAAAAAGGGAGAAAGCGGGGCCCCGCATTTACTTCTCTGCGACACCCAGGACAAAGTTGCTAACGGCCGTCAAACCATTCGCGAGGCTGCTCGAGTTATATACAATGTCCGAGGCACCCCCGCCGGACAAGTCATATTTTGGCCCTGTCCAGCCTGCTGCGAGGTTGTTTGGATCGTACGGCGAAACCACGATATTTCCCTGAAGCGTACCGGTACCGCCGCCGCTCCTTTCCACGCCTTGTGCTCCGGTGACGATGATCAATCCGTTAAAGTTGAAATTACCCTCCAGGGTCAGCTTTCCGGTTACAACAAGAATCCCTCCCCCAGCGCCGCTGAACTCCAGGTCCCCGTCACAAAACGT
Source organism: Acidobacteriota bacterium (assembly GCA_029862725.1). Lineage (GTDB taxonomy): Bacteria > Acidobacteriota > Blastocatellia > Pyrinomonadales > Pyrinomonadaceae > Aridibacter. The sequence goes on from JAOTWT010000074.1 coordinate 7,133, forward strand.
AATGCCACGTGCGTTCGCGTTGTCGCCAACATTCGGCGGTACGACGCCGCTTGGAAAGTACCGACCAGACGACTGCGACACGTTGCGCAGAGCCTGAATCGTCTGATCCAGATTTGCGGCGGACTGCAGCCATGTCGGCAGCTCGGCCGAGACGTTGGCCGGTGTCCCCACGACATCACCGTTAAACGGGTGCGGCGGAAGTCCATCGACAGAGTCCTGTATAACGTCCAGATTCGCATCGTTTGTTGCTCCGATCGGCGGAATCTGCAGGTCCGAAACAGCGTCTTCGCCGGAGTACTCGGTCACATTCGATGAACCGGGTGCAAACACAAAACCGGTTGACGAACCAACCATCGTAAGTGTTGCAGGAGCCGTCATGCCATTAAAAAAGTTCTTTTGGACGATAGCTTCAAGCTGTTTTCGCGCGCCCCTCGGGCCAAACCCTACAGACCGAACGCGAAGCCTGATGGGCTCCGCCGGGGTTGTCGAACCCAAAAGATCGGTCCTGCCGGCGTTTACATTCGGCGGATTCAGGTTCAGCGGGTCGGCAACGAACGTAGTTGTGCTTCCCATCAATTCAAAAGCGATTGAATCCAAGTTTATTTTCGATGACCCGACCGATGTAGGCGTGATTGTTCCGGCTTCGATGTAACCCCGGACCACACGGGTCGCGGTATAGGGCACCGTCATGTTTACTTCAATGGAAAACCTGACGTCGTCGGCAAGCGTTGCGCCGGCGCCGGTTGTCGTCAACCTGAAATATCCGAAATCCGTTGCCGCCATTCCCGAAGATACATCAACATTTGCAGCGAACGCAGGCGTATATGTGATTGTCACGGTATTGCCGCCCGAGCCAAATGTCTTAGACGTTCCGGACCCGTCTATGTTTCCGGTGGTGCTGTACGAGATTGCACTCCCCGTATTATCTGGATCGTCGATCCGCAATGAAAACGCGTATCCTCTATCCGGGGTGTATCCACCGGCGCCGATCGTAACGCGATCCGCGACCGCCGCACCTGTCGGCGTGTAGTTGTAATTGATCCATCTCGAGAGCCTTGCATTGGTACTGGGATCTCCCGGCAGATTTGAGGCTGAAAGATCAATTGCGCGCTTAAAATCAATTAAGTTCGCAGGGTCCGTCGCTGGCTTTGTGTCATCCAAAAGCACGGACGGGACGGTATTCCCCCGAAGAACATTCAAAACCGACTGAATACCACTCTCGGCAGCATTATAGGCCTGCTGTTCAGCCGTGGCGTCAGTAACGTTTGCCGTATTCATCGAAGATTCGAGAAGCAAACCAGCACTTGCCGCCAGCAAAAGGAACGCCATCAGCAGCACCATTACCATCGCGGCACCTTTTTCGCTCTCGCGGTGGGAAACGTCGACCTTTTTGTTTTCGAGTTTTGACATAGCTTTTACCTGCGCGTCTTAGTATTGATTTAGCATGTAATTGGAGTTACGCAATGTAACATCGGATGTATACGTAACCGTCTGCCCGGTAGGCTGTCCTTGAACCTCATCCAGGATTACTGTCACCGTCACGCGGACGCGGCCCGTGTTTGTGGAGGCCGTATCGCTCAATGTCGGTGTTGAAGAAGCCCCGAAATAGTCAAAATACTGGAATGTGACACTGCTGACCCTATTTATGACCGCCGACGTTTGAGGTGTGTCGTTAGGATCGTACCTGACGATCGAATTCGTCGCGGTGTCAAAAAAGTAGGTCACGTCTTCACCCGGACTCGAGATCGTTAAATCCGAATTGTCAGAGTTCGTCCGGAAATGGAGTTGTGATTCATCGGAATCGGCCGTGACTATCCCATTGTGCGTCAAACCATATCCTGAGTTACTGATCTCGCGCGAAAGGACATTGAGCGCCGCTTGCGAGGCGGTCAAAGCGTCTGTTTTGCTGCTTTCGCGGTCGCGAATCCCGACCGCATCTGCAAAAATTGTTGACACGACCGCTAAAAGCACAAGGATAAGAGTCATTGACAATATCAACTCGACTACCGAAAAGCCCTTCTGCTCTTTTATTTCTTTTTTTGCCATCATTAGCACCTAATTTGCTCGTACCCGTCTCAGGATCACGACGGCAGGGACCGACGCCTGCCAACCCGGAGTCGGACGATCAAGCGACACTGCGACGGTGACCTCCTTGACCGTGGTCGTATTGTCCACTTGCACGCCGGCTGCAAAGGGATCGTCGTCAACAACGATGTTTACACGGAATCTGTTGTTGTTCGGCAGAATAACGGTCTTTACGGGTTGAACTCCACCTGAAAGCGCTGAATCGATGACCGTCGGGGTGAATTTACCGCTGCGCATCTTCTCGACCTGTTGCTGCATGATCGCGAGTGCTTGGGATCGCGAGTTATTTCCCGCGTTGTAAATAATCGCCCACGTAAACGCTAAAAATACCCCTAGAAGTGCGACAAGAAGGACGACGAGCGCCAGCACAACTTCAATCAACGAAAACCCTTTCTCAGCGTCCCGCCGGGCTTTTTCACAGGACGCTCCGGGCAGGCGGAAACCTAGGATAGTCGAGCGCCGTACACAAGCGGGTACACGCAGTTTTTTAGTGCCTATCTGCATTGTCCGTTGCTCCTTACAGACATCGGTGACACGCAAACGCATCCAGAGTCAGCGGGGCGTTCGTTCCGCAGACAGATATCCACGACGGGCGTAGGGCTTGAATTTGGCGTAGGGCTCGGCGTCGGCGTTGGAACGGGTGTTGGTGTCGTGGGGTCGGGGGTCGGCGTTATCGCGGGCGTACCCACAGGCGCACCAGAACCGGGTAAGACCGTCACCATCGGATCGATATCCGCGGTGGTACTTATGTTACCCACTGTCGGATTCGCAAACGTATCCGGCGTTTCGCCGAATTGGTACATCCTAACTGTACCGGTTGGCGAAATGGAGACGATATACGCGTTTTCTCGGGACGCCGTC
>JAOTWT010000584.1 GCA_029862725.1 Acidobacteriota bacterium
CAGATCATCGCCGACAAATGCCGTTTCACTCAATTCGATTCCTTCGGCTTCGCAAATTCCGCGGATTGAGCCTGCCTTGTCTTTTGAATTCTGGACGAGATGTTTGATCCCCAGGTCGTCCGCGCGGGCGGCGAGAATCGGGGAAGTACGAGCTGTGACAATCGCGAAAATGCGGCCGGACTCAAGCCACGAGACGATACCCTGACCGTCCCGGACATCAAAAACCTTTAGCGCCTCGCCGGCACCGCCGAAATAAAGACGGCCATCGGTCAACACGCCATCGCAGTCCACTGCAAGGAGCCTGATTCGGGGAGCGCGGTCTTTTGCTTCGCCAGCTAATTCCATAAGAACTTTCTATTTCCCTTCATCTCACCTCAAAAATCTCAACGCCGCTCAGCTTCAGGCCTCCGTTGACCTTCGAAAGGCGAAATACCGCGAGACCGCTCTCCTCCTGGCGATTTAACAGCTTGACGTTGAGGTTCGTTTCGACAAGCCAATTCTCGTCGTCGACCTTATCGACCGCGATGATCTGCGTGGTCCACGCCTGTGCCTGTCCTGCCACGTTGCTTGAAAATCGCGCTATCTCGCCCTCGAGTATCAACGACTCGACTGCATTTTTCGAGTTGGCGACGACCGCTTTATCAAAATTGGCAAAGAAAGCAGTGACCTCCGCCGGCGTATCGGTCTTGCCACCCGCCTCGGCGCGGCCATTTCTGGCGGCAAGTGTAGCTCCGTATTCCGCATCTGCGCGGATGGCTTCCGCGTAAAAAGGGATAGCGGAATCCAGCTGACCCATTTTTCTAGCCGTGTCACCCGCACCGACGAGTGACCACGCGATGCTCTGTGGTGACGGGAGCTTTGATGCGAGAACTTTCTCGAACTCCAACTTTGCGTCGGTCAACTTTCCAAGAGCAAGAAGTGAACGGCCAAGAAATACCATTGCATCATCCAGATCGGGATACTGAACCAGTACCGTCCTTGCATTCATTTCGGCGTCTGCAAATCTTTGGCGGTCGAATTCCCGCTTGATAAAGACAAGCGGATCATCGTCCTCGATCGTTCGCGGCGCGATGTCGTCTTTCAGGGACAACTGAGGATAGAGTTTTTCGGGGTCGACCTCGACCCGTACGATATCGCCGGACTCAAACTTTGCTTCTGAAAAGTTTTTGGCAGGGATAACGACGTTTTGCGAGAATTCTTTGCCTGCACGATCGAATCCGACGACGCGTACTGCCGCGTCTATCTCGCCGACATTTCGCAGCGCCGACTTCGTGACACCCCCTTCCCGACGTGGATTTCCGATCATCAGGTTCATGCTCGTTACATTGTCGACCGAATGGTCGAGAAACACCTTGTGAACGCTAAAAACGGATCGCAGTTCCGACAACGTGAGTTCACCGTCCTCGCTGCTTGTTCTCAAAATTGGATAGAAGTCGTCGCCGTACTTATGATGCAGATAATTCCAGATCATCGAACCCTTGTTGCCGGTCGCCGAATAAAAGTAGCCGTCGACCGGCGAAACGATGTTGAGCGGGCCGTCCTTGTCCGCGATCGCCACATAATTCGTCAATTGCCTGAGCCTTACGATCCTCCCGATCGACTTCCCGTACTTTTGCTCAATAAAGCGGTTCGAGATGTGGCGTGAGAGTCCCTCGCTGACGATACCGTAGCCGGGGCCACGGACCGCGATCGTGTTGCCGACCATAGTTTTTGCAATACCTTCCGATATCGCAACCGCGGATTTTGAATCAAGAGACCTCGTCATGAATGCCCCGCGGTCGACAAAAACGGTTCCGGCATTTGAAAACCCAGAGCCTCGGGACACGGCGACAATCCGAATCGGGGTGCCGATCGGACGCCCGAAAACTCCTTCGAAATATTTGCGGGCTTCAGCGGCAATCTGGGCCAGTTCGGCCGGCCTCGATTCAACTGCTGCAGTTCCCGCCGGGGCAAAAACCGAGACTCCTGCATGTTCGGATACCGACCATTTACCTGTCGCAAAGAATGGCATCGCTTCGAGACCGGTCGAATAAGCGCCGCTTCGAAGATCTCCGGCCGAAACAAAATCTCTTCCTCCGAGCCCTTTAACCGAAATGGTGAATGGCGCGGCGTCCCCGCCCTCCGGAAAATACCAGCTGGTCGGGGTCGGGTACCAAAATGAAAAGGGCAGGAACTGCGATGCGACAGGCGACAGCGCATTTAAGCCCGAATTCGATTCCACCCTTAGCTTGTATTTGACTGCGATTCTGACATTCCCGCC
>JAOTWT010000585.1 GCA_029862725.1 Acidobacteriota bacterium
CCGGCTTCTTTTTGGGGCCGGCTTTTCCTGCAGGCACTCCCATATTCTGAATCCGGCTGCAGCCGTATCAGAATAAGGTTTCGATTTTTAACCGGCTCTGCCGGTTTTTTTTGACTTTTCCGCCATCCGGGAAATCAGGCTTTTTGGCACTTCTATCGCGGCCTTGATATGACGGTGGTTCGTAAAGTGACCCGCGACATAGATTCCCGGCACGTTCGTTTCGAATGTCTCGCCGTCGTAAACCGGGACTTCGCCGTATTTTCCTTCTTCGGTTTTTACGCCAAGGCCCTTTAGCATCGAAAGATCGGCATCGGAACCGATCAGCACAAAAACGACATCATTCTCAAGGACCTGCCGGTTCCCGTCTTCATCTTCAAGGACCACATCGTCCTCGCGAATTTCAATCACCTTGCCGAGAAAAAACAGATTCAAGCATCGCTTTTTGAGTTGTTCCTCCAGCGGGTCCTTAACCCAGTATTTGATACATCCCTGTTTGGGATCGGTCTCCTCCCAGTCGTTTCGGAAGATCGCCAGCGTCGTCTCGGCGCCTTCGGAAGCGAGAAACAGCGCAGCCTCCCCGGCGGAGTTTCCTCCGCCGACAATCAACGCCTTCTTCTTCACCCAGGGATAAGTTTCGCGAAAGTGATCATACACTTTTGGCAGGTCTTCACCCTTGACATTGAGTTTGCGCGGGTAATCCATCGCACCCATAGCAAAAAGCACGTTTTCCGCCTCGTAAACACGTTTATCGGTCGTCACCTTAAACTCGTGATCATTTGTTTGCTCGACCGCCAAAACGGCTTCCTCTGTGTGAACGTTGAGATCGTTATCGAGAACAAATTTGACGTAGTAAGAAAGAAGTTCTTCGCGCGTAGGCTTTTCGCGGGCAGGTTCGAGATCGCCCTCATTAAATTCGAGTTCGTCGGGAGTAGAAAATACGGTAAGGCCCACGGGATAATTGTAGACTGTATTGGCTATAAGGCCCTTCTCAATAACGAGATAGGTGAGGCCGCCGACCTGCGCCTCATATGCTGCAGAAATCCCCGCCGGACCGGCCCCGATTATCAATAGATCAAACATTTGCATACTCGAATCGCCATAGTGTAAAACTGAAAACGGAAAGTGGAAAGTCTGTATTACGGTAGTGCTATTTTCTGGATTTCGCTGTCTTAATTGAGCTGGTTAGCAATTTCTGAATTTCTTCACAGTCATCGAAGACGCCCTTTTCCCCGTGATTTTTCCCGAATCACGCGGCAGACGCAACCAGTATTCAGTTTCAAATGCTTCTTATTTGAAATCGAGAGTTTTTGAATAAAGTCAGCCCTGGATTCAGCTTGAGTCACTTCCATCACGTTTGCGCCAATTGAAGTTCCTGACCGGATGATCTGATTTGCCAATGCAAAAGTGTTTGTTTCCCGAAAAATAAAATCGTGAAGCTTCGCAAGTCGCAGTGCGAATGCGTAGGATTTCTGTTGGAGAATACTCTTTGACATTTATCAACATGCCAACTCCCCACTTGGAAGGCTCCCGTTACCAAAAGAATACTCCCACTGCTTTCCGATTACCACTTTCCTTTTTCCGTTTTCAGTCAGTCATCATCTTCGATCCTTTCCAAAGCTGTGACAAACAACTCAATCTGCTTATTCGTCGTTTCGAGCGTTCTTTTGCTTTCAAGATATGTCTCCCACTCGCCGGTGTTTGTCATCGCTTTTATGACGTCTTCTTCCATCGCATGCGACATCACAACAAGAAGGTCGCTCAAGGCCTCGTTGGCGTTCAGGAGCGACTGTATGATTGTGTACGCAAGCTTTGCGTTTTCGATCTCGTCTTCTTTTGATTCAGTCATACACAGTTTTCGATATAAAGGGGCCTTAGTCGATAAACGGCAATTCAACAACGGTACAGGGCTTATCCCCCGATTTCAAAACCGTTCCCTCTGCAACAAAAGCGTTTCTTACATATCCCAACGCAATCGTTTTTGCTATCGAAGGCGAATAAACCCTCGATGTTATCCTCCCCGCGTTTTTTCCCTCTTCGTTCAAAAGATCATTCGAGTCAAGCACGACAATACCCTCAAACTCCAGCCCTTTCAATAACTTAGAAGGTTTTCCGAGAAAATGAATGCGCGCAATTACTTCCTGGCCGATATAGCACCCCTTCTGATAGTGAATCAGCCCTTCGATGCCTATTTCCGGCACAACCGTTGTTTCGTCCATATCCTTGCCGTAGACCGGGATTCCC
>JAOTWT010000586.1 GCA_029862725.1 Acidobacteriota bacterium
TGTGATACCTGTTATGCCCAGTTCCGCGACCGCCCCACGGCTTCCCGCCAACGGCCCATTTGTCTTTCGGCGTCGGACGTCGATATCGAAGGCTCGTATCTTTCCTTCTCGTGCCAGTGATCGGCGAGATCTTCCGTTCCCTTCCAATATCCGACCGCGAGCCCTGCGAGGTATGCCGCTCCGAGTGCAGTCGTTTCGGGAGTACCCGAAACAACCACCGGCAAGCCGAGAATATCCGCCTGAAACTGAAGCAAAGAACGATTCGCGGTGGCCCCGCCATCAACTCGAAGTTCAGAAAGTCGTTCGCCGGAATCATTTCGGATCGCCTCGAGCAGTTCAGCCGTCTGGAAAGCGATCGATTCTATTGCCGCCCGCGCGATATGAGCGGCGCCCGTACCGCGGGTCAGCCCGATAATAGTCCCGCGCGCATCCTGGTCCCAGTACGGCGTCCCGAGTCCCGCAAACGCCGGCACAAAATAGACACCTCCGTTATCAGCCACGGAATTCGAAAGTGCCTCGACCTCGTCTGATGAATCGATGACGCCAAGTGCGTCGCGAAGCCATTGTATGACCGCACCTCCTATGAACACGCTTCCTTCAAGGGCATAGGTCGTAGCTCCGTCGATCTTCCACGCCACGGTAGTGAGAAGCCGATTGTGTGAAACGGCCGGGTGTGCGCCGGTGTTTTGGAGCGTAAAGCAACCGGTCCCGTAGGTATTCTTGGTTTCGCCCGGGCGGAGGCAGACCTGACCAAACAGTGCCGCCTGCTGGTCTCCGGCGAGCCCTGCTATGGGAATCCCGTCGAGGCCGGATACGTCCGAGACCTCGCCGTATACTTCGCAGGAGCTCCTGACTTCCGGCAGCATTTGGGCCGGGACGCCAAATAGATCGAGCAGCTCCGGGCTCCACTCTAGCGATTCGATATCAAACAGCATCGTTCGCGAGGCATTCGAAACATCGGTAATGTGAAGTCGGCCGTTTGAAAGATTCCAGATAAGCCATGTGTCAACGGTGCCAAAGCAAAGATCCCCGTTTTGGGCACTTTCAGCCGCGCCTTCTACGTTGCGAAGAATCCAGCGTATTTTGCTGGCGGAAAAATACGCATCGGATTCGAGACCGGTTTTGGCCCGTATCCATTCACCATCGGTGCCACGGATCTGATCGCAAAAAGCAGAGGTCCGTCGATCCTGCCAGACAATTGCGTTGCACACCGGCTTTCCGGTCTTCCGTTCCCAGACAAGCGTTGTTTCCCTCTGATTTGTGATTCCGATAGCCGCGATTTCTGTAGATCCGATGCTCGCGTTGGAGAGAGCTTCCAGCGCCGTTTCCAACTGACTGCGCCATATCTCTTCCGGATCGTGTTCGACCCTGCCGGCCTCCGGATAGATTTGTCTGAACTCTCGCTGCGCCATTGAAACGGCCCGGCTGTCGCGATCAAATACGATCGCGCGGCTCGAGGTCGTGCCCTGGTCAAGCGCAAGTATGTATTGTTTTTCCATTATCGTATCGCACAGAAAAACGGGCGACCCGGCGCCCGTTCAATAAAACCACGAAACCGAATCCGTTAACCGATGAACATCTCGTCATCGTGATAAACCTTGTCGATTCGTTTCGGAGAAGGAGCAAAAAGAACCTCGAGTCCCTTTCGTATTCCGGCCATGATTGCAGCGAGTTCGGCGGCCGGCTGGACGACCTTATCCTGTATAAAATCGGCCGTCGTCGTCACTTGCGTCTGTGTGCGGTCGATGGTCTGGCTGACGAGGGCAACCTTGTCCTTCGCAGTCACCGCTGTTTCTCCTACAAGCAGTTTGAGTTCGGCGACCTCTTCTTTGACGAGACTCGCCGACTCTGCGAAATACCTTGTCGCGGTCGTGAGATTGCCTGACATTTCGTTAAACTGAACCGAAATCTCCTTGCCCTGTTCGCTGATAAGATTGACCTGTGTTATCAAGGGGTCGATCTTCTCCTCAACCCGGTGTACAGTTCCGACGACTTTTCTCACGATCAACGCAATCCACAACAGCGCAATCGCCATTACGACAAAACATACGGAGATCACGATCGAGGCGATCATCATCCAGAACATTGGTTCACTGACATTCATAGCTAGTCTTTTTTCTCGTCGGATTTTTGCTCGTTCTCTTCAGGCACCTCAAGTACTTTGTCGTCGACAGGGTACGTTGGCCGGCCTTCTGAAATGGATTTTGATTCGTTTTTCCGCTTCTCGTCCATATACGCCT
>JAOTWT010000076.1 GCA_029862725.1 Acidobacteriota bacterium
ACGATAAGATGACGAAGGCGCTGGCCGACGCTTCAAGGCGATTGGGCGCTGAGATCGTTCTCAGATCCCCCGTTTCGAAGATCGAAAGGACCGCCGGAAAGGTCTCGGTTTGGTGCCGAAACGGTCCTGCGGGGCTCAAGAAATTCGAGGCAGACCGGGTCGTATGTACGATTCCCTATTCCGTGCTTAGAAATATTCCTGTGACACCGGCCTTTGAACTGGAAAAGCAACGGGCCATCAACGAACTCGGATATACACGCGTTACCAAGGTCTTTATGCAGGCGAAATTCGTGGAATGGGACAAACGGTCTCTTGGCTCGAGCATTTGGACCGATACCCCGATCGAGCGGATATTCTCAACGACCGGCAAGACCGGCGACCAGCGTGCTTTGTTCACAGTGTGGACCGAGGGTGACGGTTCCCGGAAACTACAGAATATGAATGCCGCGAAGCGAATTAGTTACGCCGTGTCGAAGTTTGAGAAAGTGCTCCCGTTCATGCGCGGCGCCGTTGAAAAGTCGGACACGCTCTCATGGTCGCAGGAACCATTTTCAAAAGGGGCTTACGCGCATTTTGAGGTGGGACAGTTCAACTCGCTTTCATCCGTTACCGCGAAATCGGATGGACGAATACACTTCGCCGGCGAGCACACCGCAGTGTCGATGCCTGGCATGGAAGGGGCGCTCGAGTCCGCCGAGCGCGTGGTCAGTGAAATCACCCGTTAGCGCCATTCATCCCCCGTCATCGCGATATTCAGCAGCAGGACTCCCGCAATTTCTTTCTTTGTTCTTTCGGGAACAATTTGAGTTCAGATTTGTCTAAGTACCTGAAGCGCGACTCCGCGTATTCGTTTGGCACCGAAAAACGGAGGAACAAGTGTTAGACAAATTAATCGAAACCACCGATGACGGTGTTCAAACAAAAAGAATGAGGAAGATCCTGTTGGGGATCGGTACGCTGATGACCGCATTTTTTGTGGGCGGGCTCATTATCAGCATTTTCAGCACAAATCTTGCGATGGGAAGCCCAAGCATCGAGCTTTCGAGCCTTATTGCTCCGGCAATCCCGGAGAATAAGCCTCCCGAACCCGAACCGGAGTCAAATTCCGATAAATCCAAACCGCGAGCGACATCGGATCGGACGATCAGGGTGGTAAATATGCAGCGGACCGACGAATCGCCAGCAAAACCCCCGCAAAAGATCTCGACAACGGCCAACAAGTACCGCGCGCGCCCGCGTGGTGATTTCGATTTGCGGCCCGACGGTGCAGACTCCGACGGGCCAAGCCCGATCGGTACGCGGAATGGTGCAACAAAAGCAGGCTCGTCCGGTGGCGGTTTTGGTTCGCAACCCGACGAGCGCGTGATCGACAAGCCGAAAGATGAGGTCAAAAAAGTTGCACCTCCGCCAGAGATTAAGAAGACCCCCGATATCATACGGTCGATCGGTGTCGTGAACGGTAAGGCGATAAATCTTGTCAAACCGGTCGTGACATCAAGCGTTCAAATGGCCGGTGCGAGAGGTTCGGTACGCGTTAACGTATTGATCAATGAGGCCGGCAGGGTTGCATCGGCAAACGCCGTAAGCGGTCACCCGCTTCTGCGAAGACTCGCGGCCGACGCCGCGCTTCGTTCGACTTTCTCGCCGACGCTTCTCAACAATAAGCCGGTTAAGGTCCGCGGTGTGATCATCTACAATTTTAGCTAGCCGAGGATTTTCCTCCAGCGTCAGATTCGAGCCTGAAAGTGTTTTGATCTGATGGAGTAGGCTTGAGGCGAACTGTTCCGAACGGGGCGGTTCGCTTTTCCTATTCGAGAGGATCGATTCGGTTCCCAGTCTGGTTCGTGCCAGGCGACTAGCTTTTTGGCAAAGGAGCCGCCATAAACCCTTTTACAACAGGGTCATTTTGATCCGGGTCGGGTGCGGGCCGGCGCGGAGGCTGTTTCTTCTTCGGAATCACAACCGGAGGGCGATCTTTGGGTGGCACTTTTTTTCCATTCTTCGGATTGTCCTGGGCGGCCGCACCTGCAACGAGGGTGAATATCACGATAATGAGAGCGGATAATCTAGAAATCAGTGTCTTCATAATCAGTCGTGGAGAGAGTTAAGACGATCTCTCGATCGCATTGCTCGAACGCGCCTGTTGAAAATCTGACGATGGTGTTTGAGGAGATTGAGGGGAAAGAAAAAAGCTGCGGTCAATTTGACCGGCAGCCTTAAGTATTTAATATTTCGCAGAAATTACTGCCAGATTTGTATTAATCTGACCACCCGACGATTCCGGCTTTGGTTTCGGTTTCGGCTTCGGCTTTATTACCGGCGGTTTGGGTTTTGGCGGTGCCGGTTTCTTGGGATCGTTGCTCTGCGCAGACGCCCCTATCGCCATACATAAGAGAAATACCGCAAAAATAATAATCTTGTTAATAATTGCTTTCATTTTGATCTTCTTCCCTCCAAACTCAAAGGACACCGGGGAAAGATCGTGTGCCGACATTATCGCTTGCAATATCAATGCCACACATCGCCATTTCAAAACATTTCCAATCGAAGCGCCATTCCGCTCGACAATCGATGAGATTCACATTTTGACGCTTTCGTTTTCTGCAAAATCTATACGAAATCGTAAACTAAACGTCCGAATTCATCAATAAACGCCGATTCGGGCCCTGCAAACCCATCCGATTCACTCGAATCTAATCGTCGACTTCGATGCATTAGACTGCCATTTCTGCATTCGAAAGCAACCGGGGAAGACATATAACACGATCTTCATCTGCCTAAGTTAGCTAATTGGAACACTTAGATGAATTTTTCACAAATTCACGCCGGCTTCCCTCAGGATAAAGCCGGAGCGCAAACACCACTCAAGAAAAGGATTTTCACTTGCTGCGTTCCCATGCGAGTGAGAATCCTGCGTGCCGGCACAATCGCGACTTTATCGAGCCATTTTAGGGTGCCTCGTACAAAACATACCCTACCAAACAAAAGAAAGATCAAAAGCGCCAATCGCGCGTTCAACCAGGTATCGGTCGACCCTTAGCCATCGACTATATGGACGGTTATCCCCCATATCGTTGATAAAGTCAGGTCCAGTCCTCCAAATTTAAAGGAATGAGAGACCTTGCCTGACCAAAAACGCAGTGCTGAAAGAACATGATACTGAGATTGTTCCAACTTATTCCTCGATACTTTTGCGATCCCCGGCGGACGAGCCGGCACCGACCTAAATACTCCCGGTGTGTTTCCCAGTGTTTTGCACGAACGTAATATAGTGTAACTATAGAGGCAACGGCTTTTGTCGGAAAATTCCAGTGTCCGACGGGACTTTTATTAGGATCATGAAAGCAAAACTACTAAAGGCGGGGGTGTTGGCTCAGACCCTCCTCGTCCTGCTCGTTAACTATTTCGCAGCGATGGGGCAGATCAACAATACCAGCCCGGCCGAGATTTCGGACAAATACCCGACGATGCTTACGCCGGCGGGTTTTGCGTTTTCAATCTGGAGCCTGATCTATTTTGGAATGATCGCATTCAGCATCTATCAGTACCTTCCGCGGCAGGATAAGAATCGTCTTCTCGAACAAACTAGGATTCCCTATATCCTATTGTGCACTGCAAACATCGGCTGGATATTCGCGTGGCACTACAACCTGATCCCGGTGAGCTTGGTCTTGATGGCGTTGATTTTGACATGTCTCCTGGTGATCAACAGGAAGACGAAAAATGCCGATGAAAAGACCGACAAGCTTCTGGTTCGGCTTCCGTTTTCAATATATTTCGGATGGATCACGGTTGCCTCGGTCCTCAACTTGTTGATTACAGTTGCATATCTCGGTTTCGCTCCCGCAGGCACTGCGGCTTCGGCAATTGGAGTGCTTTTGATCGCAATGGTGGTTGCGATCGGGGTCCTCGTACGCTTCAAGTTTGACTCGATGGCGTACCCTCTTACGATCGCCTGGGGCATCACCGCGATCGGTGTCGAACAAAGCGGAAACACGGTCGTCGTCTTGGCGACTGCGATCGGGATGATGACGCTCATATTTTTTTCGCTTTGGGGATATGTCAAAGACCGCTAGACTGCCGATACCGAAATGAACGATGGACTGATATGCGTGTCGGTTCACGCGGACACGCTCGATAAACTGATTTCCAGAGTCGCCGCAGTACCCGCGGAAGCCGATCTAATAGAGATCAGATTCGACAGTCTTGATCCTTCTGAAATCGGAGACCCGCTGAATTCCGGAGGCGCCGTTCGCAAGGTGTTCGACACATTTCCGGATAGAAAGTTTCTCGTCACTTTGCGCCCCGAGTCCGAGGGCGGTTTCCGACCGATCCAAAAATCAGAAAGGCTCGCTTTCTGGAACTCCGGAATCGATGCTGATTACGTGGATATCGAATTCGAGCTTGTGGAGGAAAATCCCGAACTCTTGACAAACCACAGGATCGTCTCGATCCATGATTTTGATAATGATTCCAAGAGGGTCGAGGCTTTTTGCGCTGCTGCCCGGGAGAAACCAGACGACCTCGTAAAAATCGCTGTAACCGCCGATGACGTGGTCGACGGCCTGGATCTCTGGAAACGGTTTCAGGATTTTCGTTTCGCAGCCGGCGACGGGGTTGCGGGAAACCGTCTGATCCCGATTTCGATGGGTGCGAAGGGAATCTGGACGAGGATCCTCGGCGCGGCATTTGGCTCACCGATCACGTACGCGGCGGCGGACGGGCTCGCCCCAACTGCCGCGGGACAGATTTCATATACGGATTTGACGGAAGTCTACCGGGTAAAGTCTCTCAGCCCTGACACCGAGATTTACGGGGTCACGGGTTCCGCTCTTGGACATTCGCTTTCGTCCCCGATGCACAACGCGGCATTTGCGGCCGCGGCTCTCGATGCCGTTTATATTCCATTCGAGCTTTCGGACTTAGGCGCTTTCATAAATCGCATGGTCCGGCCGCAAACTCGCGAAATCGATTGGAATCTTCGCGGCTTCTCCGTGACCATTCCCTTTAAGCAAGAGATCCTGGCTTACCTCGATTTTACTGACCCGGCCGCCGCATCGATTGGAGCGGTAAATACAGTCCAGTTGGTCGATCAGAAACTTGTCGGTTTTAATACCGACGCGGCGGGATTTCTCAAGCCGCTCTCCGACAAATACGGCGATCTTAAGGACGCTTCAGTCGCCGTGATAGGTGCCGGCGGTGCGGCACGTGCATGTGTTTACGGTCTCCGTGCGGCGGGGGCCGGGGTGACCATCTTCGCACGAAAAATCGAACAGGCTGAATCCGTCGCCGAAGATTTGGGCTGCGACGCAATGGAACTTCCGAGATTGCCAAATGTTATCCGGTGCTTTCAGATCGCCGTCAATGCGACGCCATTGGGAAGCCATGGGGCCCTGGAAGATAAAAGCGCGCTCGAAGACGTTGACCTCAAAAACCTTCAACTGGCCTACGATTTGGTCTATAATCCTAGAGATACGCTTTTTTTGCGAGACGCGAAGAAAGCGGGAGTTCCAACGATCGGCGGACTCGCCATGCTGGTCGGCCAGGGCGCGAAGCAGTTCGAGCTTTGGACCGGTCGTGCTGCTCCTCTGGAAGTGATGCAGAAAGCTGCCCTTTCCGGACTGGTTTCAAGATGATAAATGAAAAGCATGGCGGCAAAGAGTGGACCGTCTACCGATCATAGTTATCGGTTCACATTTCCCCGTTATCAGTTTTCCGTTCAACCATCCACTATTTCATCCGACCCCCAAAAATTCGAAATGAAAGTTGAAGCATTGAATTGTCCGAACTGCGGCGCCGGTGTCGCCGATAAATCCAGTTTTTGCAGCCACTGCAAAACGCGTCTCAAGACTATGTCGTGTTCGTCATGTCTCGGGACAATCTTCGAGGGCAGCAAGTTCTGCGGTCTCTGCGGAGCGAAAGCGGTACGCTCTGAGATCGCCGATCGAAAGGCAGGCAAATGCCCGCGTTGTAAGACAGGGCTCCAGACCATCGAGGTTTCGGACATCAGGATCGATGAATGTGAAATGTGCGAAGGTGTCTGGGTCGATATCGACACCTTCGAGGCCATATGCGCCAACCGGGAGAACCAGTCCGCGGTGCTAAAAAAACTGGAGGACCTTCTGAAGCATCCGCAGAAGGTGCAGGTCCAGTATGTCCCCTGCCCGGTCTGCAGCCAGCTGATGAACCGCAACAATTTCGCAAGGGTCTCAGGAGTAATAATCGACACTTGCAAGAGACATGGTGTGTGGTTCGACGCCGAAGAACTGCCGCAGGTCATCGAGTTTATTAGAAAAGGCGGTATGGATTATTCGAGGCAAAAAGAGAAGGCCCAGCTCGAGGCCGAACGCAGCCGTCTAAAGGCCGAAAAGTTTACCCAGTCGGTCGATCGTTTCAAACACGAAAAGCGCTCGCGCTTTCCGCAGACTAAGAGCTCAATGGCGATCCGGGAGTTTATCGACTTCATACTTGATTAAGCTGAAAGTAGTCGTAAATTCATCAACGGCCACCATCCGTAAGAAAATTACAAATTCGCTCATAGCAGACGTCATGTCTGGCCGATTTTGAGAAAACGATTCTCTTGTTCCCCTTAGGTTCGATTGCGAAATGAATCCGGCTTTTTTTTTATGCTATTCTCGATCTTTAAATGAGCGAGAGATACAGCAGACAGATTCTGTTTCCGGGAATCGGTAAAGACGGTCAGCAAAAGCTCGCCGATGGTCGAGTTTTGATCCTCGGCTGCGGCGCGCTGGGCGCGGCGCATGCCGAATCGATGGTCCGCGCAGGGACCGGTTTTGTACGCCTTGTCGACCGTGATTTTGTCGAGTACTCGAATCTTCAACGCCAGTCCCTTTACACCGAAGAAGACGCCCACGATCGAACCCCAAAGGCCATCGCCGCAAGAAACCGGCTCACGCAAATAAACTCAGCAATCGAAATCGATGCCATCGTTGCCGACGTAAACCAAACGAACATCGAAGAGTTTGTCGCAGATGTCGATCTCGTACTCGACGGAACGGACAATTTCCAGATCCGGTATCTGCTCAACGATGCATCCGTCAAAACGGGAAAACCCTGGGTCTACGGCGCCGCGGTTTCGTCCTACGGAACAACGATGACGATCATCCCCGGCGAAACTCCCTGCCTGAGGTGTATCTTCGAGGAGATTCCAGCGGCTGGCAGCGCGCCTACCTGCGATACAGCTGGAGTCATACAGCCGATAATCAGCGCCGTATCGTCGGTTCAGGTCACCGAGGCGTTTAAGATCCTTACCGGAAAAACAGACGAGCTCCATCGATCCCTTCTGCAAATTGACATCTGGAGAAGCGATTGGAGAAAGATAAAGGCGTCGAAACCAAATATCGACTGTCCCTGCTGTGGCGCTGAGAAATTTGAATTCCTCAACGCCTCCGAACAGGATTTTCTGACTTCCCTGTGCGGACGAAATGCCGTCCAGGTCAGGCCCCAGAATGCAGCGCAAATTGATCTGGAAGCTCTCGCCCGCAGGCTTTCCTCTTTCGGCGAGTTTAAGGTCAATGAGTACCTGCTCAGGTTTGTCGTCGAAGATTACGAGATCACGGTTTTTAAGGATGCAAGAGCGATTATCAAGGGCACCGATGATAACGCTGCCGCCCGTAGTGTTTACTCAAAGTATGTCGGAAATTAGTCATACCAATTGACGATAGCCTGTGAGACTCTCACCTAATAAATTCGCAATCGGGATTGAATCGGGGAGAAGCCAAATGACTAATCAAAAGAAAAAGGTGGTAATCATCGGCGGCGGTTTCGGCGGACTCGAGGCGGCAAAACGGCTTGCCCGAAAGGATGTCGATGTGACGCTGATCGACCGCAAGAACCACCACACGTTCCAGCCCCTTCTCTACCAGGTTGCGACAGCGGTGCTTTCGCCCGGGGAAATTGCTTCACCCATCAGGCGGATTCTGGATTGGGCAAAGAATGTAGAGGTGGTGCTCGGTGAAGCCGAGAAAATTTTTCCTGAGTCGAACACCGTGACCCTCAAAAACGGTGGCACCATCGGATTTGATTATCTTATCGTTGCGGCCGGCGCGCGGCATTCGTATTTTGGGCACGACGAATGGGAGGCCTCAGCACCGGGCCTGAAAACGCTGGAAGACGCGGTCGAGATCCGCCGCCGTGTTTTGCTCGCATTCGAACTCGCCGAGCGCAAAGCCATATTGACGGGCGAGACCGAGCCTTTGAACTTTGTTGTAATCGGTGCCGGACCGACGGGTGTTGAACTCGCCGGTGCCATCGCAGGGATCGCGAGAATCGCTCTGAAAGGCGATTTTCGAGCGATCGATACCGGTGCGGCGAGGGTAATGCTGATCGAAGGCGGCAACCGGGTTCTCAATACTTTTTCCGAAGACCTGTCCGCCCACGCAAAGCAGGACCTCGAAGAGCTCGGTGTCGAGGTCGTACTGAACTGTTTTGTGACCGATATTGCACCGGGCAAGGTAAAGGCCGGTGACGAGTGGATCGATACGACCGTCGCCGTTTGGGCGACCGGTGTGTCGGCTTCCCCGCTCGGGAAGTTCCTCGCTGAAGAAACCGACGATTCAGGGCGCATCAGCGTCGAAAAGGACCTGGCGGTTCCCGGTCATCCAAACATTTTTGTTATCGGCGACATGGCGAGGGTCGAAGAGAAGGACGGCACGCTGGTACCCGGTGTCGCGCCCGCGGCGATCCAAATGGCCCGTGTGGCGGCAATGAATATCGCCAACGATCTGAAGGACAAGCCTCGAGCCGAATTCAAATATTACGACAAGGGTTCGATGGCGACTATCGGTCGAAGCAAGGCGATAGTCGAATCCGGTAAACTAAAGATGACCGGATTTATCGCATGGCTCGCATGGCTTCTGGTCCATGTTCTGTCGCTAATCGGATTTCGCAACCGTTTGTGGGTCGTGACGGAATGGTTTTGGGCATACCTCACTCGCGAGCGGTCGGCACGCCTGATCACAGGAGGCTCGCTTGAACTCGATAGTGCGATGAAATTCCTTCAGCCGGATTTAGGCAAAGCGGCGCCCCGAAAAGCCGACAAGAAAGGAAAGGAGATTCTAAAAACCTGACTCGCCGTGTAGTTGTTTTCGCTCAATTCGTGTATTTTTTAGAAAACGTTTTTTCCTAACTAAATACATGAAAAGAATAATTTTGCCCGTTTTACTCGCCTTGTTTTTTGCGGCCGTATCGCCTCTTCCCGCACAAACTCTGTATTGGAATTTGAATACCAGAAGTGATGTCCTGAAAGGCGACTCAAAGGGCGTTGCCATAGATGACACGGGCAGTATTTCGCTCGCGTTAAAGGTTTATTCAAGCTTTGAGACCAGCGAACAATTTGTATGGTCGAGTGCCGCGGACAGGACGGGCACGGTCTATCTCGGCACTGGCGGCAACGGCAGGATCTTCAAGGTAGATCCTTCGGGAATGGGCTCGTTACTTTTCGATACCGAGGAGCTGAATGTAACCGCGCTCGCAGCGGGCACTGATGGCTCGTTATTCGCCGCGACATCGCCCGATGGAAAGGTCTATAAGATCGATAAGAGCGGCAAAGCTGCCGTCTATTTCGAACCAAAGACCAAGTACATATGGTCGCTCGCCGCGGCGCCCGATGGGGCCTTGTTTGTCGGGACGGGAGAAGCAGGCAGGATATTCCGCGTATCCAAAGCAGGCGAAGATCCGGCAAAATCGATTTTTTACGATTCCCGCGAGACGCATATCATCTGCCTCACGATCGACACAAACGGGAATGTTTACGCAGGCACCGATGAGTCCGGTCTCGTACTGAGAATCGGTGCCGACAAGAAAGGCTTTGCCCTTTTGGATTCATCGCTGCGCGAAATACACGAGGTATCGATTGGCCCCGACGGATCTGTCTACGCGCTCGCACTGAGCGAATCCGTTTCCACAAAGACTCCGGAAACTCCCGGCGCCGATTCGGCAAAGGACCAAACCGTAACGGT
>JAOTWT010000001.1 GCA_029862725.1 Acidobacteriota bacterium
ATCACCTTTGCATTGCCGATTACAAAACGGCCTCCGATATCGGTGTCTGTGGTCGTGCGAAGCTTCGACGCGAGAATCAGGGTCGAGGTCATCAACTTGTCGCTGTTGTAGTCCGGCACCGTAAAACCAAGACTTCGAATTCCCTTGTTGCCCGTTACGACATCTCGAACCACCACCTGCACTTTGTAATGGCCCGGCGCCAACGCCTGCTGGGTTTGATAAACCGATGCCCGCTGCCTTGTTACAGAGAGATCCTCGGCAGTCGCACTGGCAATCACCGAATCTTCAAAGATCCCGGCACGTCTGTCGGTCACAGCTGTGATCCGTCCAAAAATATTCATCCTAGCAGTCGGTACCCCGCCGCGGTCTTCAAACGCCAATTCTTCATTCGGCGTCTGAAGCGTGATTGTCGTGATCACGCTGTTTTCTGATTGCCGGAAAAAATCTACCCGAAGATCAAACTCAAGCGGGTTGTTGTCGATAACCGGTGAATCTTCCAGCGTCGCCTGCAAATCAGCATACTTTACTTGCGGCGGCCGCGAAAGCTGGTTGCGAATCTCGAGCCTTCTGAAAGGCGAATCCTGTTCGCGGTAATAGTTTCTCTGATTTATGCCGGAGATACGGTCGCCCTTGTTTGCGAGTCCGAGCGACTCAGCAGTCGTCAGACCGGCATTAGGGACAAACAGAAGCGCGTCCTTCTCGTTCGCATTTGTGGCGATACGATATTCGCCCGTCCCGGTGGGATCGACGAACTCGATCTCGATTCCGCTTCCGATCCCTTCCAGGTGGCGGTAAAACCATATCTCAAACGGATACGTTGTGGTCGTTCCGCCGCCTTCCCATGCCGGGCGGTCATATGCGCCGCCCATCGGCCTTGATTCGACACTATCGGGTTTTCCCCAGGTAATGTAGATCTTGCCGCGGTCTGTCATCCAGCCGGGTTTACCAGAAGAAAACATCTCGTTCGCGTACGCGATACGCTCGTAATACTCTTCCCGGTATTCGTTTTCCTCCGTATCCGGATTGGGATCACGGCGACGCCAGAAATTCTCGATAAAATTCTCGCGCTCTTCGTTGGTCGTGAGTTGATCGAAAGCGTCTTTTTCTTCCGGAGTAATGATGTATTTGACGTCCTTACTCTTCCAATCCTTGTAGATCCTGTTGACCTCTATATCGGTCTTTCGAATCTTAGAATCGACATCGACCTGGGCAAAGCCCGCAGACGCGCCCAAAGATATGACGAAACCCGTCAACAACAATTTACCCAACAGATTATTACTGCTCATTAAAAAACTCCTCGATACAAACAAAAACCTCACGAAATATAATGCCGGAACCCCTAGATTTTAGACGGAAACTGTTAAATGTTCAAGATGTTTGACACTAGCGGTAAGTTGCCCAGCCGCATTGTGTGGTGAATTGCAAAATCAGTCTGTTTCCCTTTTCTTGCCGAAGAACCATGCTATTCCTATTGAGACCAGATATAAAACAGCCATCGGAGTCGCAAACAGCATCATGTTCGGGATGTCACCGGTCGGAGAAATAAAGGCCGCAATGATTAGGATCAGGACCAGGGCAACCTTCCAACTCTTTACCAGAAAACCGGCTGAGATAACACCGATCCTCGATAAGACGTAGCTCACAGCCGGCATCTGAAAAATGATCCCCATAGCAAGCATGATCAGCGTTATGAATTCAAAATAATCCGTAGCACGCAAAAGAAGCTGAAAATCCGAACCGAGCCCGAGGAGATAAGCGACCGCTGGCGGAAATAGTATGTAGTAGGCAAAAGCGGCGCCGACTACAAAAGAAATCGTCGATAGGAAGATAAACGGCGTCACATACTTCCTTTCATGCTTGTAAAGTGCCGGCGAGATGAATCCCCAAATTTCAAACAGCAGGAACGGGATCGATAATGCAATTGCGGCGTAGAGCGAAACTGTTACGTAAAGCGTGAATGGTTCAACCGCAGTGGTTATGACCATTCTTTCGTTCGCTTCTTTGGTCGGATCTTTTTCGACCCTGAAATCAACCGGCAACTTGACGCCCTTTGGGAGCACGGTGTCGGATGTGTAGATTATCTGCTCGGTAAACAACCCAGGGTTGCCCGTCGAATCCCTGGAGACAATGGCCATCACCGAGGTGCCCGCGGCGACCGGTATGTTCCCGATATTGGTTGGGCGATCGAAAACGTAAAGTCCTGTATCTCCTTCCTTTACGCCTTTTAGTGGAAGCAGTTTTTCGTCTCCCTTTCTGCCTGAAAGAGGCACTTCCCGTCTTTCCGCCCTGGTCAGCGCCTCCTGAACCGGAATCGCGAGAAAGTTGTAGATCTGATCGGAGAAGAACCAACAAATGCAAAAGGCAACACCGATTATAAGGGCAGAACGAACGAGCCGTTTCCGGAACTCGTCGAGATGTTCGAGGAAGGACATGTGTCCCGATAGTCTTTCCTCGATTGTGCCTTCATCGATCGCCATAACGTAGTAACGTATTCAAAATCAGATACTTAGAACCAATCTTCCTTGTCGTTCGGCTCCTCAGCGGGAGAAGATGCGGTTGTTTTGAGCTTTTCGATCTGTGCTTCGTCGGTTATTTCTCTAATCTCGGGCATGGACGGCGCAGACGCAGCGCCCTTCGAATCAACATCAGCGGCCGGTTCTTCCGGCGAATCTCCACCGATATTCGCTTCCTTTAACGACGGATGCTCTTCTTCCGGCATTCCCGAAGGGCCTGCCAGCGCTTCGTCGCTAAAGTTAAAGGCATTCTTTTCATCCTCGCCGAGGGCGGCCTCACGTTCCCACGTGGAACGGAAATCATTCGAGACTTTTCTGAATTCGGCCATCATCTTTCCCGCCTTACGGGCCAGTTCTGGAATCCTGCGCGGCCCAAAAACGACAAGCGCGACCATCCCGACAAGCAGGAGCTCCCATGTTCCCAATGATTCCAAGATAAATAAAAACACGATTTTCGTTGGCCAGTCTTACAAATGGTCAGCCAGCCTCAGGAAACCTCCAAAAGATGTTCTGATCTTCTCTTTACTTGACCGATAACTACTCCGTTATCAATAATTTGCAGAAACTCCTGCACATTCTCCGGCGGCAGGCTGATCAACAGCCCACCCGCAGTTTGCGGATCAAACAGTGCGCTTTGCATAAACGGCGTAACCGCGTCACTGAATACGATCTCACTCCCGACATAGTTGCGGTTATTGCGGTCTCCGCGTGTCAGCATTTTTGCTTCGATCAGTTCCAGGACATCGGGAAGCAATGGCACCGATGTTGAATCAATCTCAAGAGTAACATCTCCTGCGCCGGCCAGCTCGAATGCATGTCCTAACAATCCAAAACCCGTGATGTCCGTGCAGCTGTTCGCCCCGACCCCGATCATTGCCTTAGATGCTTCGCGCGCCGATTTGGTCATCGCCTCGATTGCCGCCTGTTCCGCTTCAGCCGAGGCTTTTCCAAACTTGACGGCCGTGTTAATGACACCTGTTCCGATCGGCTTGGTAAGAACAAGCCGGTCACCCGGCCGCGCCCCAGCATTCGTGATAAGTTTACTAGATTCAACAATTCCGGTTATAGAGTAGCCTATTTTGATTTCCTTATCATCGACGGAATGTCCCCCAATGACGGCAACGTTTTCTTCCATCAAGGCCCTATGACCGCCGCTCAGAATGTCACCGAGTAGTTCAAAATCGCCGCTTTGCGGAAAACAAACGATCGACAGGGCCGTAATCGGAACTCCGCCCATCGCGTAGACATCATTGATCGAGTTCAGGGCGGCAATCCTTCCGTAGGTTTCGGGGTCATCGGCGACCGGTGTAAAGAAATCGAGGGTCTGGACGAGGTATCGATCGTCATCAAGGCGGTAAACTCCCGCGTCGTCGGCATGATCGAAGCCGACAACGATGTTTTTATCGTCTTGTTTCGGAAGTTTGCTCAGTACCTGAGCAAGGTCGCCTGGTGCGAGTTTCGCCACTCAACCAGCACAGTCAACCATTTCCGTCAGTCTCTTAGTCATAGCTATCTATTTACCCAACAACAAGTTATACAGTCTATCCAAGTCTTCAGTCCCATAGTATTCGATCTCTATCTTACCGCTTTGCCCCTGCCTGGCCGGTATTATTTTTACCTGTGTTCCCAGTTTTCTTCTGAGTCTTGTTTCGGCCTTTTTAAGATTCGGATCCGCCGGCGCCGGTTTCGGACTGGCCTTCCGCGGCTTTCTCTTTGCGGCCTTTTCTGCGTCCCGCACCGAAAGACCGTGCAAAAGGATTGCGTTTGCGAGTTCCTTTTGACGAGTCGTACTCTCTATCGAAAGCAGGGCTTTGGCATGCCCAACCGAGATTCTTCCTTCACCAAGATGGACGAGTACTGGTTCCGGTAAGTTCAATAACCGCAAATAGTTAGCAATAAACGTCCGCGTTTTCCCGACCCTTTCCGCAACTGCCTGCTGTGTCAACCCGAGATCATCGATCAGTTTCTGATAGGCCTTGGCTTCTTCCACCGGATTCAGTTGCTGGCGTTGAATATTCTCGATCAATGCGATCTCGAGCATTTTGTCGTCGTCAATTTCCCTGACAACGGCAGGTATGTGTTTCAAACCCGCTTTCTGCGCAGCGCGCCAACGTCGTTCTCCGGCGACGATTTGATACTTGGTTCCTCTCGCGCGCACGAGTATCGGTTGGACCACCCCGTTTACCTGAATCGATTGCGTCAACTCATCTAATTCGGTTTCCGGAAAACTGTCTCGCGGCTGTTCCGAATTTGGTTCGACCATTTCGATTCCAATTTCGAGAAAGTCCTTTTCCTTATTTGCCCCGGCTGTATCCTCTCCTAAAAGAGCACTCAAGCCGCGTCCCAACGCTTGTCTAGCCATGGTTTAGAATCTCCTTTGCAAGCTGCATGTAGCTTTCGGATCCGCGTGACCGTATATCATAGAGAATAATAGGTTTACCAAAGCTCGGAGCCTCGGCGAGCCGAACATTCCGGGGAATAACCGTGTCGAGCACCTGGCTCCCGTAGAAGTCTCTCAAATCACGCGCGACAGCCGCAGAAAGGTTTGTGCGTTCATCATACATTGTCAGAAGAAGGCCCTCGATTGTGAGTTCCGGGTTGAGTGATCTTCGCAACCGAGCGAGTGTATCAAAGAGTTCTGTGACACCTTCCAATGCAAAATACTCGCACTGTATGGGTACCAGCAACGAATCCGCTGCGGTCAATCCATTGACGGTCAAAAGGCCAAGTGAAGGCGGACAATCGATGATTATGTAATCAAATTCTGATTTCGCAACATCGAGTAATTCTTTGAGCTTATATTCTCTCCGGTCTTGGTCTACAAGTTCGATTTCCGCCCCCGCGAGGTTCTTGTCGGCTGGGATTACCCACAACAGGGGAAACTCAGTCGGGAATATTATATTTTCAAGCGGTACCTGATTTGAGATCGCATCATAAAGCGTTTTTCGCGATTTTTCCCTAATGACTCCGGAACCGGATGTTGCATTTCCCTGTGGATCCGCATCCACCAAAAGAACCGTTTTTTCCTCCACGGCGAGGCCGGCGGCAAGATTAACGGCGGTCGTTGTCTTACCCACACCCCCTTTTTGATTTGCGATGGCGATGGTTTTTCCCATTTGTAACAGGTATTAATGCGGTATTCGGAAGAGACAAATCTAGCACAATTCACCATTCCTAGCTAGGCGAATCGCTCAGTTCCCGGCACTCAGCACTCAGTGGTGTTCCACGTGGAACACAACTGAGTTTCAAGTTTCAGGTTCCAGGTTTCAAGTCTGCCGGGCAACGGCTTCGAGCTCCAGAAAATCCTTTTCTTCATAAAAATGAGAAGTTATTTAGCAGACGTTGAAATTCGAGCCATGGACTTGGGGTCCGAAGTCCGAAGTCCGAAGCTTCAAACCTTGAATTCTTGGAACTTGAAACTTGAAACTTGGAGCTTGGAACTTGGAATCTGGAACCCTTCTCTAGGCTTTGGCTTTCTCGGCGGTGAGGTGTACAAGGACGGTGGACAGGGCGACCGGCGTCAGCCCGCTGATCTTCCGAACCTGGCCAAAAGTACTCGGCTGCGCGCGTTCGATTCGTTCGACCATCTCATTCGATAAACCGCTAATTGCGTTGAACTTAAAGGTTTTCGGCACTCGCAGATTGTCGTGTTTGTTAACACGCGCAGTTGCCTTGTCATGTTTCTTGATGTAGCCGGAGTAGAGAGAATCCGCGAGCGCGGTTTGAAGGTCGCGTTCGTTCGTCTCCGCTTGAGCTTCGGGAGGAAGAAGTTTAAGAATCAATTCGGTATTTACTCCGCGACGCTGCGCAAGCTGCGAAAGCGTCACCGAATCCCCGAGATCGCATCCGAGCAATTGCGAGGCGGCAGCATATTCCGAATCGGAACGCTTGAACCGAACGTTGTCCAGTGTGTTCCTCAGCCGCGCAATCCGGTCACGGCGAAGATTGAACCGTTCCCAATCTGTTTCGTCAACAAGCCCGGCTTCCCTGCCTTTCGGCGAAAGCCTCAGATCCGCATTGTCATGCCGCAGCGTCAGCCGTGCTTCGGCACGTGATGTAAATATCCGGTACGGTTCATCAACCCCGTGACGGATCAAATCATCGACCAAAACCCCGATATATCCCTCTTCACGGCCTAAAACCAAAGGTTCCCGTTGTTCCACGTGGAACACGGAGTTTAGTCCAGCCATCAGGCCCTGGCAGGCCGCTTCTTCATAACCCGTGGTACCGTTGATCTGACCTGCAAAAAACAGCCCCTTGATTCTGCTTGTTTCCATCGACGGCCTGAGTTCACGCGGGTCGACAAAGTCGTACTCGATGGCATAGCCGGGGCGTATTATACGAACCTCCTCAAATCCCTCGATTCTTCTCAATAGGTCCTGCTGAAGATCCGCGGGCAATGAAGTAGAAAACCCATTCAGATACACCTCGTTGGTGTCATGCCCTTCTGGCTCGAGGAACAACTGGTGACGATCTTTCTCACCGAACTTTACGACCTTGTCTTCAATAGAAGGACAATATCGCGGCCCGATCCCCTTTATGGCACCCGAGTAAAGCGGCGATTTTGAAATGTTTGCACGGATATCGTCATGCAACGCCTGATTCGTATAACCAATGTGGCAGTTTATCTGTTTTTGGCTGATCGACTCGGTTGCAAACGAAAATGCCACCGGTTTTTCGTCAGGTCTCTGTTCTTCAAAGGCATCCCAGTCAATCGTCCGTCCATCCAGCCTCGGAGGGGTTCCCGTCTTGAGACGACCGACGGGGAAACCCAATTCCTTCAGATTCTGCGCTAATTCGATCGAGGCCGGTTCGCCGGCGCGGCCCGCCGAGTAATTGCGATTGCCTGTGTGGATCTTGCCGTTCAGAAATGTGCCGGTCGCAACCACAACCGCCTTCGCACCGAAACGCCGGGTATCCTGCATTTCCACACCAATAACTTGTTTATTATCAACAATTAGCCGAACCACAAATCCCTGTCGAAAATGCAGATTCGGAGTCGCTTCAAGGACGCGGCGCATCTCGGTCCTGTACAGCGCGCGGTCCGCCTGGGCCCTCGGCGACTGCACCGCCGGTCCCCGCGACCGATTCAAAAGTCGAAACTGAATTCCCGTGCGGTCGGCCACCCGACCCATTATCCCGCCCAGAGCATCGATCTCGCGGACGATGTGTCCCTTTGCGATACCGCCGATCGCGGGATTGCACGACATCTGCCCGATCAGATCGAGATTTATCGTGACCAGTGCAGTTTCCGATCCGAGACGTGCAGCGGCCGAGGCCGCCTCGCAACCCGCATGACCTGCGCCGATCACAATTACATCAAATGTTTCGTCAAAGTACATAAAAAATGGCACCGCAAACCTTCGATTTTACTTCATCCAAGGATTCGATGCCAACAAAAAACGTATTTGCCTACGGGCGTTCAGGCCTTCACTGCCAGCGCCCCTTCAGGGCCTTTGCCGGAAACTTGACCGACTGGATACCACCGAGCCTCACGCGATCAGAGTTCTTGAACGACGCGAAGGGCATAAGACCTTCGTCCAGCAACACGTTCATTCCCACATCGGTCATCTCGATCTCGGCACAAGGTTTTGATTGAGTTCCTTCGGCGGTTTTATAGACATGGACCGGAAGACCGTCGAGATCGAGTTCGTACCGGCCGCCAATTTCCCAGCCATACCTGCTGAAGCTCGCTCCGATTACCGCGGCAAACCCGAAAACCGGGTTCATCCAAAGATAGTCGTCGTGTTCAGGGCGTCCGTCACACTCCTCAAAAGAAAAGACTTCCGTCGGGTCCGTTTCCTCTCCGTAAGGCAGACGCGCGAGCAGACGAGGTGCGACCATACCGATCGATGTCGCATGTTCCGATGCCCGCAACGCGGTCCAAAGCTTGCCCTCCGCAGTGTCGGATTTCGTATCCCACGACTTATGGTCCGAATGATCGGCAAAAGAACGGATCCCGAGCATCCCGGGCCGTACGTGCGAAACAAACGGCGAACCCGTTACTCCCGATATCGCACCGACTCGCATCAACGCGGCAACGTCCTCGACCGTGAGATCAAAATCGTATGCTCCGGCTATGACGGCCCAGGGTTCGTTCTCGTTTTCGGATGAGCCTCCCAGGAGTAGATCGGAAAGCGTGCTCGTTTCTTTTTTGATCTCCTCAATAAATCGCTCTTTTCCGATGTCGAGGACAAAGATCTTGAGTTTCGTAGAGGTTTCGATCTTGCGGCAAATCATATAAAGCCCGCGCCAAGCCGCCTCCAAAGCCCTAAAAGCCTTATCCCGCAGTATCTTGCGCATAATCCCGCCGGTCACGTCGTCAACCGCGGATATCAACTTCGCCTGCTCCTCCTCGTCGACCTTTACCAAAAAAGGATCGACGACTTCTTTGACGAAATCTTTCAGAGGCGTTGATTTCTGCCGTTTGTAGGCGGCCGCCTCCCGTGTCCTCGAGCCCAGGATATCTTCGAGGAGCCCTTCGCCCCCCTCCACTTCTACCGGAGTTTCGATCTCTTCGGCGGGTGCCGGCTCTTCGCCCTCGTCGGAGAACCATTCTCTGACTTCCGTGGCGGCAGACTTAAAAGTGCTTTCGTTTTTAAGGCGCCCTCGAATGCTGCGAAGTTCGTCAAAAATCGCGACCGACTTAAATAAGCTGTCCGGATGAAAGTCGTCGAGCTCTCGAAAACCGATTCCGATACCGGACGTATCCCCGGTTGAAATACTCACTTTGGGTGCAATACGGGCCATCACCTCGGTGACGTCATCGCGATCTATCTGTCTTATTCTAAATGGTTTAACGGACTCACTATGGCCCGAGAAGTCTCCCAAAACCAGGATATGGAATGGCGGATCTTCGGGTATCTCGACACCTGCCCTTTCCATCGAAACTTCCGCCTCTAAATTTGTTCTTTCAGGATTCATATTGTTTTCCCTTTTGATTTTTTCTCAACTATATCCTCGGGCACGACAAAATCAAGTTTTTTCTTCGGGAACACGAAAAAAGCGCCCGAACTCGATATTCAGGCGCGAAATGAAGACCAGTCGGTCATTTGAGGGGTGATCACTAAGAACGGGCTGTTTCTCTCGGTATTGTGGTCATCTGTGGAAATTGCAATGGCAGCCAACGCCGCACTAGATTTTCAATTTGTCCGTTTCGGCTAGACGAATAATCAACTGAAACGGCGGCGTCGATGGATTTGGAGGGCGACCGCTGGTCTCTTCGAAAATGATCGAAAGCTCCTCGTATTTTGTAAAAAAGCTCTCGCGGCTCACCCGCCCGATTCGAGTGCAGATTCGAAAGGCGCGCTCACCCGCCGCGTTGATCTTAAACTGGAACGCTAATTTGCTTCCCCGGTTCCCTGACAAGAGTTCGTATGAACCAATATCGATTTTCGGTATCGCACATTCGACATTGGTCCAAAGGAACTCTGCAGTATCCTGGGCAGCGCAAACTACATAAAGCCTGAGTGTTTCGGATTCCTCACTTCAAGATTCTCTATGCTAGAGCTGCAACGCCCGACATATATTGTCCTCCAGAAAGGGTTAGATTTGGCCCGCAGGAAGACCCGCGGGTCCTAGTATTTGTAAGAAATCTGGAAGACACGTGCTGGAACGATGTAAAAGTAACACTGAACCCCGCGAGAGTCAACGATGTTAATCAATTTTAATACAATATGTGGGGTGTAAATAACGCTTGATATCTATATAGAGGGGTATGCGACGGCATTGGAACTAATCAAACCACACCCCGGCCGAACTCAAGAATTCGCTCGGAATCGATCCGCGACAGACTCCTCTCGGTAAAAGACACTAGTCTTCGTTCCTGCTTCGGAAACGTTTTCTCGTCCGGTGCCCGCCACCGAAATAAGTCAGGATCAAAACCAGCAGATGCGCGGCAAACCACAGGTTTTCATAGCCCATATTCTGATAAATATAAATCAGGATCAGAATTCGGGGCACGAAAATGCCCAGCACTACATCGAGGATATCGGGAACCGTGTTTGCCGGAAACCATCCCTGGATCAGATATACGACCAGCGTAATCCGCGGAAAAAACAGCGAAAACAGTAAAAAATAGAAATCCATAATTCAATCGTGCCTCGGATTTGTTTTGCTATAAATGATACGCGCTACAGGCTGCCGATGTTCAAAACCGTCGCGCGTTTCGATTCTCCAGCGAGTCACTGTCACCGCGAAATAAATCCCGAAAACCCGAGTCACTTGCGCGTAGAACCGGCCGCGATCAATGAGCTGAAAAAGCGAGTTGACGCGGTTGTATTTACTTTCTATCAACTGGTACCCGCTATTTTCCGTGCTTATTCTCTGGATTCGGTCGTTTCAATACCGCCCGCTAAAAGGCCGCGTGGAAATTAGGGCGGACAAGATTCTCGCGTAGGATCCCGTTCTGTAAATGTATGATAATCTTGCGTTTTCAAAAGGAGACGCACGATATGATTATAAAAGTTGCAATCATAGCTCTTTCGTTGGCACTGACAGCCGGTTGCCTGGACGCGGGGAACGAGAATTCAACCGGCGAAACCGCTAATCCCGAGTCCGGTTCATCAGACTCGAAACCTACAGTTGCGGATAATAAAGAAACAAGCGAAGCTGGTCTTTGCGCCAATGAATACTACCCGATCAATTCAGAAACCAAGCGAAAATACTTGGTCACAGGTGAAATTCCCGGTAATTACATTCTCTCCCAAAAAGATGTAAAACCGGATTCGTTTTCCGAGCTGCGTGATTTCGGTTCCGGTTTGAAGGTCGATGTTAACTGGATTTGCACAGAGGACGGTCTACGGACCGCCGAATTTACCAACACTGCAAGTTTTATGAAAGGAAACTT
Organism: Acidobacteriota bacterium; assembly: GCA_029862725.1. Taxonomy (GTDB): domain Bacteria; phylum Acidobacteriota; class Blastocatellia; order Pyrinomonadales; family Pyrinomonadaceae; genus Aridibacter. The sequence goes on from JAOTWT010000001.1 coordinate 11,362, forward strand.
CAAAATGGAAACTTTGGAGAGTTCGGGTATAACGTTGCCAAAAGTTTGGGAAAACGGAAAAGAATGGGAGTCCACATACAAAATCAAAGCAAATCTTTCTGCCGGTCCCGCGTCCGGGGCAGCGACAGGCACGGTTACCATTACAAGCAAGATCGCATCGATGAACGACCGCGTAAAGGTCGGCGGTAAAGAATACGAGGCGGCAAAGGTCGATAACGTAATGAGAATGGACCTGAGTATGAATGGAAGAAAGATACCTTCAAGGGACGTAAAAATGACGAACTGGATGTCGAAGGAAATTGGACTTGTGAAACAGTCCGCCAACACCCAGTTCGGAAAATCGGGGATTGAATATATCGGCAAAGAATAAAAACCTCATGTACGCGATAATGAGTATCAATTATCCCGGCACTATTCAGCGTTCGCGCGGTCCTTGTGTCCCGGTTTCAAAATGGGATCTACTGCCGCGATGATCTTAAGATGAGGATTTCAAAATTTATCTGAGATGCAAATGAATTAATACTGGACAGCGGGATGTCTGATTGCGCAAACCATATAGCTAACCTGAGAGCGACCATCCACTCAGAATCGTTTCAGCCCGGACAGGCTTTGACCGCGGCCCGGGAACTCGACTTTACCCTGCAGGCCGCGGCTCAGGCCATCGAAACGCTGAACAACGAGGAAAAGGAGTCCAACCCATCGATTGACGGGATCGCAACGATTGTAGGTTTGTCCGTTGCAAGTGCGTCGGCGGTGATCGTCGCGTATTTTCTAAATGGCTACAGCTCTGCCGCTCAACAGCAGATGTTATCGATGGTCTACAAAATGAATCTCGATTTGGCCGAGATTGTCGAACGTATTCGCGGGGACGAAAAACTTTACCGGAAGCTGGGAAACGAATTCGAACTGTTTGCAGAGGCGATAGCGTTGCTGATTCAGCGTCTTCAAGGCCAGTCAGGGATGTTTCCTCCGACCGGACCTTATGTAAAAGGGCTGATAGACGTCATTGAATCTATCAAATCGAGTCTTACCTATTACTTGCTCGTCGCAGACCCCGAAGATCCCGAAGGTCAGGGGCCTATGTTTGAAGCGCTAGTGGGACAAAACGGCATGCTGCCGAACATTCTTCGAACGCTCAGGACCCGATGCTGATGTCTCCCAGTTCGACGCCGGGGTTTTTCATTCCACCGGCACATTTTTTGAACGGCGAGCCAGTGAAATAACGCTTTTCGGGATGACATCACGGAGTTATAATAGAGATGTCTAGGAGCTCAAGGAGTATTAATATGCTTGAACCGGTCGAACCAGTCGCTACAATCGAGCCCATGAATTGGGGCGAATTTCTAAACGAGTTTGCGATGCGCAATTATAACCGCCGAGCCCGTTTTGATGTCTATCGGGTAAACGGGGACGTGGAAGAAGAAGAAAAAGAAGCGCGTCTCGAAGGCCTCGCCTTGAGAGATGGCGGCAAAAGAAAGAACATCGAAGTGATAAGAATCGATCGCTCTGAAAAGCACGCCGACAAGATCAAGGATATTATTCCAAACGTGATCGGAGTTGCCGTTCAGTACGATACCGACGGCAGCGAGGGCGCTCTGGAAATCACCGACAGCGAAAATACATTGATCAGCCTCCGGCTCGAATCAAGGGTCGACGGGGTTTCGTAATCGAGATACCCTGCCTCCCTTGGACGATCCCGTTGCGCATATTCTGATCATAACAAACTAACTTTCAATCTTCGTCTTTGTGTGCCGGAGGAGTTGTTCCTCATATTGGACAACTCGTTCTTCACCCAGAAGATCTCCGAGTCGATAAATCCACGCGTCGACCCCAAATGGTTTCTTCATCACAAGCTGCAAATTTTGGCCCTGATTTCTGTTCTGAAGAAGAAGGGTCTTCAGGCCGGTAACTATGTCTTCGGGCATTCCGATGGCGCTCATCGTGGATATTCTCCATTTGTTGACCACGTAGGCTGCCTCGGTTTCCTCACGCCGCTGCTGTTGATCGGCCTGATCTACAAAATAAATCAACACGAAAAAGGAGGCAGCGGCGGCGACAATTAATCCCGCAATCAAGAATGCCGGAAAATAGGGCAAAAACCCGAAAACAAAACTTATGAGCAGCAGAAACAGAAAGGCGATCGCTATAACCGTAATGCCTGCAAACAAATTGGCGAGTTCATCTGCGTACAATGTCAATGCGCGCGGCGAGGCTTTTTCGACCTTTACTGAAGCCACATCGGGAGTCACGACAGATTCTTGTGTCTTTGTTTGACCAACTTCCTTCATATTTAATCTCCACGGGTCTGACTCAGATACTGGCTATTATTTGCGCGAAACACGCGTGTACCTAAGAATCAAGGGCCTCCACTTCTTCCACGTTTTTTCACCGGCTACTCCGCTCAACTCTCCGGCGAGCTGTTTGCGATCCATGGCCGTTCCGCGTACTACCATGTTACCGAGCCGGTCGAGCATCCGCCTTTCGAACGGGTCCGGCCCGTTTTTCCCTCTCCTGGAAATCTCGCGCTCTATCTGCCTCAATGCGACCACACTGATCGCGTATCGTTCGGGCGAAAATAGTACACGCGCCTGCGTAACAAGATTCTTCCCGTTACGGCCTGCCTGATTTCTCCAGTTCTCGACCGATATTTCTTTTGTTTCCTCCGCAACCTCGCTCGTAAGTTTTGCGATCCCGTAGGTATTTTCCGCGACCCTGTATGTATCCTCGGCAACCTTTTTTGTGGCATTCGTTTTACCAAAGACCGTTCTCGCCGCAACAGAATCATCGGGTCTGCCAACTCTCCCGTCAATATCGCCAACCTGTCTCGAAACGGCGCCGATGTTCTCGTTCAAAGCCGATACCTGACTATCAAAACTACTGCCCACCCGCGAGATTTCCCCAAAAAGATTACCGTTTGGGTTGACTTGCGGCGGATTTCCAATTCTCTGCATGACGTCCTTAAACTCGCCGCTGTAATCATTCGGGGCTTCGAGCTTTTTGTAGATACTGTCAAGTGCACGAACCACCGGGTCCAATTCGACAACCGTAGTTCCGCCCGGTGCGATCTCGAGGTTGCTCACGCTCCGGTTCAGTTTCTCGACGCTGTCAGCGACTCTCTCGAAGGCCTTTGCGCTCGCACCGTTTCGAGCGAATTCATTCGAAACGGCGGGTGCGGGCTCTGCCTGAGCCTGGTTTGGACTTTTCTGGTGATCGAATTGGTTTCCGGCTAAGGCCACGGATCCGATGCCAACCGCCGAAACCGCCGCCACCAGGGTCGGTACTGCAATCGATGGTCCTGCAAGCGTTTGACCGGATGCAAATAAATCCTGGATACGCTGACCCAGACTTTCCGTATATCCGGAAAGAAAGAAGATGCCTGTCAGAGGCTGAACGATTACGTACAAAAGCGACGAGAGCACTATAAAGCCGAGGATAATGTTGACCAAGGTGTAAATGATATTCAGCGGGCCGTCTTCATCTAAAATATAAACTGCCAGCGCGTTCCAACCCTGTGGCTTTATCCTTGAACCCAAACGCTCATCAGAATCCGATATTTGTTTGAATACTGCGCCAAATTTATTCGAAAGCTCACCGATCTCTTTCTTATACCCGGTGATCGAATCTTCGATTTCGGGGTTCCTGAAATTCGCGCTTAATGCCTGAAATAAAGTGTCCTTGTCGACGGGTTCCTTGTACTTGCTCTTTAGTCCCTCAAGACTATTGATCAGGCTGGCGCGGGCATTGAAACTCTGGGGAACATTAATGCTGATGCGGGAGTTTCGCACGGAGGCGTCTTTGGCACTTTGCTTCGCCTGCAGATCCGAGATTAGGGATTCAATATCGACGCTTGTCGTCGAATCAGTGGTATCGGTCCGATACTGGTTAAGCATCTCAAACTTGTTTCTGAGTCTTTCGAGCTCCAGCCCATCGATTCTCGTCCGAAGAAAATTCTGTTTGTTATCGCGCTGTGCAATTAGTCTTTCCGTAAGTCGGTTTTTCAAATCGCCGACATCATTCAATTTAAGCTGGTTCAGGTCGAGCAGCCCCAATTCCAGAATGTTCATTTGATCCGGCGCTAACGATTGTTCGGGAGCAATAAGGTTTTGGATTTCCGATACTGAAAAGCGCCCGGTATCAGCCTCTTTGGAATCCTCAGGACCTTTTTCGCCTACGATAATGATCGGCATTGGTTTGTCGTTGTGAAATTCCCGATCCTGTTGCCATACCCAGAGAAGCGCCGTCAATGAGATCAGGAAAACCAATACGAATTGGAGATTCCTCGAAAGCAAGCCGATCGCTTTTTTAGTCGTTTCTTTATTCCACATACCAAGCCCCTTTCACACGCGATTAACAAATGTCTACGATTAGTTGCGAAAAAGCAAGAATATTCACAAACCCCTTCGGCGCCCGCGGGCGCAAAGCCCGGACGAATCGGAACATGATCTCCTAAAAATCAGTTTTTTTTTGTGATCTTACTCTAAAAGTGTGAAAATGTATTGGTTTTTTTGTCGTAGGAGCCTTTTACCTCTGTCGTCGTGTATCTAAACTATCGCTCCCGGCAGAGGCTTTTCGGTGCACAAATCGAAAAAACGGGCGGAAGATTGAGGAAACCCGGATGCGCATAGAAGCGTTAATTGGATAAATGACCAAATTCAGGAAAAAACTCCTCGGAATTCTCACCGCATGGCCCTTCGCCTATATGTTCTTGTTCTTTCTTTTTGTCCTGGCGGCAATTGTTCTTGCGCCCGGGGGCGACGGATTTGCGGTACTGTTCGCGCTTGTATTGCCCATACACTTCCTGACGATTTTATTGATCATCGGACTGCAGATCTTTTATCTGATCGATGTTTTTAAAAACGATCGCGTTAAAAAAGATCACAAGGTAGTCTGGGTCATCGCCTTGTTCCTCGGTGGTCTTTTCGCGATGCCCGTTTACTGGTACATGAACATTTGGAAGGAGAGTAAGGGTCCCGATCCTCCCGGCCTCGCGCCGGGAGACAGCTTTGATCCCGCACGTGAGACCGCGTGGGAGACAAGTACAGGCGAACCCGTCCCGCCGGAGCCGCACAGTTGGCGGTAGAACGATCGGTTCCCGTCGTCCCGGACGGCCAGGCCTGAGATATTTCTGAAAAATTAAAGGGACAACAGTCTGCAGATATTCCGGCATCAGAAAAGCCATCATATAGATTTGAGATTTTATGAAATTGAAAGCCGGAAAATTTTACGGAAAAACGTCCCGTACCTTTACCGGAGGGGGGCTTCGATTTACCGAAAAATCCTATAATACCTACGCGAAACTTCCCGTTCATGCTCATGAACTTCCGCATTTTTGTCTCGTGCTTGCAGGTAATTACAACGAAACGATTGGCAGCCAGAATTTCGAGAGACAACCGATGGCGCTCGTGTATTACCCGCCTGATGTAAGCCATTCCGAAGAACATTTCAAAAACGGCAGGCATTTCCTCGTCGAATTCGATTTCGAATGCCTGGATCGGGTCAGAAATTATGGTGCCACGCTGGACAGGCCGCTTTTCCTAAACGCAAGGCCGTCGCTTGAGATCGCGCTTCGCATGTATAAAGAATTCAGCAACCGTGACGATTTGTCGGCGCTGGCGCTCGAGAGTATTGCAATGGAACTTCTTATCGCGACTTCAAGGCAAAAACCCGGCAAGAGCGATCAAGAACCGCCAAAGTGGCTGAAGAGGGCCAAGGAATATCTTGACGAGTATTACCGGGAGGCCCCGGGGCTGACCGAATTGGCGGCAGCCGTCGAAGTCCACCCGACCCACCTCGCGAGAGTATTCCGAAAGTTTGAGGACTGTACTGCGGGCGATTATTTGCGAAATGTGCGCATAAGGAAAGCACGCCACGAACTGCTTTCGACAAAAACACCTCTGGTCGATATTGCCCTCGATACGGGTTTCTCCGATCAGGCGCATTTCAGCCGGTCATTCAAAAAAGCTACCGGGATGACCCCCTCGAAATTTCGCTCGACCTTTGCCTGACGCTAGTCCCATTCAAACCTACTATCCTGATACAAGAAGCTTGGACCAGGAATAACTAATATCGAATATCATTGGGACCGATTCGGTCCAACCGGCGATTTCGTTTTAATTAAAAGATTAGATTATGAAGTTGATATCCGCGACCGTGTTTGTTTCGCTGTTCTTGTACTCGTTTTGTTTCGGACAAGCCCAAAAAACAATAGACACCTCACGAGAAGAATTGAGTCGCAAGATACAGGACGTCATCGACCCGCTGGCTAAATCCAACAATTACGGCGGAACCGTGATTGTTCAAAAGGGCGGGAATTACATCTTCAAGCGTTCGTATGGTTTTGCCGACCGCGAATCCAAAATCGAACATTCAGCCCAAAGCAAATTCTTTCTCGCGTCAGTTTCGGCGATGTTTACTGCGGCAGCGGTAATGAAGCTCATCGATCAGGGAAAATTGTCTCTTGACGATAAACTCTCGAAGTTTGTTCCCGGGATAAAGAATGGAAACAGAATGACGATCCACATTCTGCTCACCGAAAGATCCGGGATCCCGAGAATCGGTTCGCAAGGAAACGTGAATTACACAACCTTAACTGAGTCTCCACAATCGATCGACGATTTGATCGGACATATCAAGGCTCTGAATCCGGTTTCCGAACCCGGAGCGAAATATGAACATTCGCGGTCGTCTTACATTTTGTTGGCGAGGGTCATCGAGAAGGTGTCAGGAAAACGGTTTGGACAATTTCTCAAAGACGAGGTTTTTATCCCACTTGGTATGAAAAACTCAGGGCATTTTTCAGAGCGGGATGCGCTCGACAAGATACCGAATCTCGCAAAAGGGTATGTTCAGAAAGGCGTCACGGATCTTTCCCCGGCGCCTGTGCTTCACTGGTCATCAAAGACGGGGCACGCGTCGATCTATTCGACCGCAGAAGATCTTGAAAAATTCGCAAACGCAGCACTGAACAAAGAATTCTTGAGTGCGGAGTCCTGGAAGAAACTGCAGTCTCCACACGATGGCGACAATGTCGGCTACGGGGTCTTTACTTCGCCGCAAGGGACCCACAAACGATTCTATATGAGCGGTGGATCGCCCGGGTTCTCGACCTTTTTTGCGGTTTATCCGGATGAAAAACTGGTCGTGATAATGCTTTCGAATATTCAGATCTTTGTCCCTTATTTTACGGTGCCGACGCTCGCCTCGATCGTCTTCGGCGAACCATACGAAAGACTTAACCTCGTCACACCGCCGGATGTTGATGAAAAACTCGCAGGCAGGCTTCGCGGCAGTTTCAAATTTGGCGAAGATTTTTACCGCCCGAACGGGACCGTTAGTATTACCGCCGAAGGGAACAGGCTTTTCGCCGATGGCGGACCGCTGATACCGATAGACGATGGCAAAGGCGAATTCACAAGATTTATTCACCGCCGGTACTGGTCCACGCTCGAGTTCAAGAAGAACAGCACGGGCAAGATCGTCGGTCTAAAATTCGATAGTTTTTCGGGCACCCGGATTGAATAAGCCGGGTCCGGCGAACCGATCGCGTAAGTTTTCAGTAATGAAGTAAAACAATGAAGAGAATAAACAAACGATCGCTGCTGAATTGGATAACGGTTCTAGGCATACTATCCACGACCTTATACGCACAATCTCCAGACGCAAAGGCGATCGATTCCTTCGTCGCGCCCTTTTCCGATGCGAATCATTTCTCCGGTGTAGTACTCGCGGCAAAAGACGGCAAAGTCTTCTATGAAAAGGCATTCGGTCTGGCCAGTGTCGAGCACGACGTCCCGAATAAGACAACCACGAAATTCGGTATTGCCTCGATAAACAAACCGATGACATCGGTTGTTTTGCTCCGCCTTATCGAAGCCGGAAAGATCGGATTCGGAGACAAACTCAGCAAATTTATTCCGGACTTCCCAAAAGGCGACAAGATAACGATCGAGATGATCGCACAGCACCGATCCGGGATACCGCATCGGGTGATTCCTGCGGAGGAGCAGGCGAAACGATATACGCCGGCTGAGTTTATCGAGATCGTCAAAAAGGCGGAACTCGAGTTTGAACCCGGAACCAAAGACTTGTACAGCTCAGCCGGTTATGCGGTGCTTGCTAGAGTCCTCGAGATCGTTTCGGGCAGGCCGTTTGATTCGCTGCTTGAGGAATACGTTTTCACCCCGGCCGGAATGAACGATTCGCTCGATTTTGACAGCAGGACGATCATGAAGAACAAGGCCGAGTGCTATTTTCTAGGGATCGATGGTTATACGGCAGCTCAAAACATGGATTATTCGTTCCTCGTCGGTGCCGGCTCGGTCTTTAGCACCGCCAGAGATATTTACAGGTACGGGATGGCGAACATCGACGGGAAATTCGGGAAGACAGTGCAGCAGTATTATGTCAGGGACGGCGTGTTCCGCAGTAACGGCAGCACAAACGGGTACCGCTCAAACATAAGGATCGACAGCAACAAGAAATACGGATACGTGCTTGTCTCAAACCTCGGGTCGGGCGCCAACGACCTGATCCTAAACAACCTTCGAAACCTGCTCGAAGGAAAAGAAGTGGTCAAACCCGAGATCCCGAACCCGAAGATCGACAATAAGATCAAAAATACCCTGAACGATTATCCGGGCCTCTACAAACTGGGCGGAAGCGGTTTCGAAATCCTGACCGAAGACGAACGTCTCTTCGCGGGGCCTTTCAGGCTCTACCCGATCGGCAAAGACAGGTTTTACAATTTCTGGAGCTATGCAGAGGTGACTTTTGTAAGGGACTCAACCGGCAGGGTAACCGGACTCCAATGGGTCGGTTCCGGCGGCAAGAGCGACTGGACCAGGCAGTAAGAATGATTGCGACTGATTAAATCGAAAATACGACTAGATGGAGAGCAAAATCCCCCTTGGGTGAAATAACAAGAACCACACAGGCCCGGACGAATCTTCGCCGCGCCGATCCGTTCAGCCAACTTTTCCCGGTCCGTAGAGTGCCTGGCCGGGCATCCTTCCTGTCATTTCGCTTCCGTCAAAAACCAACACTCCGTTTACTATTACCGCGCTAAAGCCTGCCGCATACTGGTGCGGATTTTCAAACGTCGCCCTGTCCGCAACGGTATTTTCGTCAAAGATCACGATATCAGCGGCAAATCCCTGTTTGAGTAAACCGCGGCCATGCAGGCTAAAGGTCTGAGCAGGCAGCGACGTCATTTTTCGAATTGCATCTTCCAGAGAAAGCGTGCCCAACTCACGCACATATCGTCCCAGAACCCTGGCGTTATTTCCGTAACCGCGCGGATGAGGCACTCCGCGGCCAAACGTCCGTACACCCGAATCTGCCGCGATCATCGTAAACGGCTGGCGCATAATATTCTGGACGTCCTCTTCAATCATCATGCGGTAGACCATTTGAACGCGGCCGGTCTTGTACATTTCAAATATCTGTTCGATCTGGGCATCCAGCTTTTTTGTACCCCGGATTATTTTTGTGATCTCCGCAATATTCTTGCCGTTGAAGGTCGGGTCAGGTTCATAATTGGAAACATAAGCAAAGCTAAAGTCCTTGAATTTTCTTAATTTCAGGTATTTCTTAATGTCTTGAACGATTCTTTTCCTAATCTCCGGATCTTCGATTCTCTTTATACCTTCTTCGCGCCCACCGGCAATCGCCCACTTGGGCAGACGTGCATCAAGCGATGTTGATGATGCGGTGTAAGCATACTGGTCGACAGTTACCTGAATGCCGCGCCGCCTGGCATCCTTTACGAGGCCGATCGTCGTTTCACTTTTGCCCCACATTCCCTTGCTGGCGATCTTAAAATGAGAGATCTCTACGGGAAGCCTCGCGTCTTTGCCGATATTGATCGCTTCTTCAACGGCCTCGACAACGTTCACGCCCTCATCCCGGATGTGACTTGCATAGATACCTTTGTATTTGGCGGCAATCTTTGCCAATTCGACCACCTCTTCGGTCTTTGCAAATGTTCCCGGAACATAGATCAGCCCGGTTGAGAGGCCAACCGCGCCATCTTTCATCGCGTTCTCGACGAGCCGGTTCATTTGCTCCTGCTCCTCACTTGTCGGCGGCCGATCGTCGAGACCGACCACTTCTTCGCGCACCGCACCGTGAGCAATCAGTGTCGCCAGGTTCACCGCCAGCGGCTCTTCTTTCACACGTCCGAGAAACTTGCCGGAGTAAACAACAGAATTTCCGCAGTTTCCGGTAACGAGGGACGTTATTCCCATTCTGATAAAGTTCTCTGCTTTTGGGTTTTTGTAAATTGCCTCGGTATGAGCGTGGACGTCGATAAAACCCGGTGAGACTATTCGATTTCCGGCGTCAATTGTCTGCTTCGCAGAAACGGACGCAAAATCGCCAATGCCCGCTATTCTGCCGTCCTTTACCGCTATCGAACCGCGGTACCAGGGATTGCCGGTCCCATCGACTATCCGCGCGTTAATGATCAGGAGATCGTATTCTTCCCGTCCGCGGGAATCGACGGGCAGCACCTCGATGAAAACAATGCAGCATAAGAATACAAATAAGATCAATCGTTTCATCGTCATTCCCAATCCTTAGTTACGGTCTGAATTGATAAGATCCAGCGCATTTTGTGCTGCGATCGCCATTAGCTCCTGCTCGTGGCCCACTCCTGGAACGTCAATCATTCGCCAGTTTGTGTCAGGGTTTATCGATCTCATTCTCTCAATCATGAATCCGGCCCGCTCGTATCTTGTCTTGCCCTGAACATCCGCCTCGGGGGTTTGCCGTAAGTTTGGGGTTCGCTCCGTATCTTCGGTCCCACGCAGAAGTAACACATTTCGTCTTGACCACGCTATCAGGTCATTTTGAGTAAAGGCCAGTTTCGGGTGTTTAAACCCATACGGGAATTCGGCGTTCAGATCCGGCAGAGTATACCAACCGGCGTTTGCCGCAATTGCGATCCTGAATTTCGAATTTGGCATAAAAATCGCAAATCGGTGAACAAACTGGGCTCCGGCGGAATGTCCGAAAATATCGAAATCGTCTCCTCGGAGATCCAGTTCATTCTTGACCGTCATATAAATGTCTTCGACGATTTGGTAAGACCACTTCGATCGTGCATTTACCTTTTTCCAACCCGAGTTTCCCGCAAAAACGTTGCCAAGATTATACGATCCCGATCCCTTCCAGTTCTCATTATCGAATTCCGGGCACACGATGACATGTTGGTTTTCACGACCCCATTTTTCCCATGAGGCTATGTATTCATCAGCGTTACGGCCAAGGCCGTGCATTACAAACAAGATCCTCGAATCCCGATGCAAAGAAGCCGGAACGAGAATATACGTGCGGACGGCCGGATTACCTTCACTCTGATAGAAAAATGTTGAAACCCTGTCTGCTTCGAGTACCGTAACTCTAAATGTGCGTGAAAAGGATTTCCCCCTGGCGACGAGGCGGTAGATCGTGGTCTTGTTTTTTGATTTAGTAAGCTGAAACTCGGATTTCTCACCGCTAGCGAAAGCAACATTCTTGACTACGTTCGATTTTCCGCTCTTTTCATCGATTTCCTCGCGGTCGACGGTCCAGGACGTCGCATCCTTGACCTCAAATGAATGAGTGCCCGCGAGCCTGAATTGGGCCGGCTCCGGGGACTGTGCGAATATCCGCGTGCAGCATAAAACAAGCGTGGCTATGACAACAAATCTTACCGGTCTGGTTCGCATCTTTATTACTTGATCAACGCCTTAAACGGTTCCGGATACGGGGTAACATCAAAACCCCAGATCACGGGTAACAAAAAGTAAACAATTGCCGAGAGAAGCAAAATTGAAAGCGTGTTCATCCAGATTCCGGTCTTAACCATATCCGGTATCTTCAGATAACCTGATCCGAAGACAACCGCATTCGGAGGTGTCGCAACCGGAAGCATAAACGCGCAGGATGCCGCAACAGTCGCCGCGACCATAAGCAAAAGAGGATGCACGTCGATAGAAAGTGCCATCGGCGCCAGAATCGGCAATAACATTGCCGTTGTTGCGAGGTTGCTCGTTATTTCCGTCAGAAGATTTACCGCGGTAATCAGTGCCAGCACGACAAGTATGATCGAAACGCCCTGCAGCAAAGTTATCTGTCCGCCCAGCCATTTCGCCAGGCCGCTGTTCTGAAATCCTGAGGCCAATGCCATGCCGCCCCCAAACAGCAAAAGAATTCCCCAAGGTAACCTGACCGCCTCCTCCCAATTAATTATTCTTTTTCCCTTTTTGCTTGCGGGCAGTATGAAGAGCAAGATTGCGGCGAATACTGCGATGATCGTATCGTCAATTGCAGGAATAAATTGCTTTAGCAGGAATGAACGGGTTATCCAGGCGAAGGCGGTTAGCATAAATACCCCAAGCACGACTTTTTCTTCAAATGACATTTTTCCCAATTCATCCAGCTGTCTCTTGATCTCCGCTTCGCCGCCTGGGAACTCCCGTTGCTTAAAACTGAAAGCGAAGCGCGTCAGATAAGTCCAGCAAATTATCAATAGGAGAATTGAAATCGGAAGGCCAAATATAATCCACCTGGAAAAAGTGATTTCAATACCGTATGTTTCCTGCAAAACACCGGCTAAGACCAGATTCGGCGGGGTTCCGATAAGCGTGGAGATCCCTCCGATCGTCGCGCTGTAAGCGATCGCCAGCATCAGTGCTTTTCCAAAAATCAAATTCTCATTTTCAACCGTTTCCGGGTTGTCTCGCAGTTGAGTAACGATCGCCATCCCGATCGGCAGCATCATCACTGTTGTGGCGGTATTTGAGATCCACATCGACATAAACGCCGTGGCTATCATAAAACCAAGGATAATTCTGACAACATCCGTGCCAACGAGCTTGATAATCGAAAGTGAGATTCGCCTGTGCAAATTCCATTTCTCGATTGCGATCGCAAGGATAAATCCCCCGATATAAAGAAAAATATATCGATGACCGAAGGAGGCAGTCGTGTCATTTAACGAAAGTCCGCCCGTAATCGGGAAAAGAATGATCGGCAGTAACGCCGTGACGGCGATCGGCATTGCTTCGGAAATCCACCAGACAGCCACCCACGCTGTTGAAGCCAGGATTGCGTTGGCTTCAGATGAAAGCCCTTCCGGCCGGAAAAACAACAGGATCGCGAAAAACACTATTGGCCCGGCTATTAACCCGATCTTTTTTGTATCCATAATTGTTTAAAACCGCGGCTCCAGCTATTTGGGTCACCACGCTGCTCAACAGCATCCATAAGGTCTTTTCACCGGATCCCGGTTTCTTCGCTTTCTGCCCGTTCTATTTGCAGGGTCTTGATGTAACTCTGGTAGTAGAACTCAATTCTCTCTTTATAGCCGGCACGGTCAACAAACCGTTTCGGATCATAGGGGTCGCCCGGTTTATGCTTCTTGTGCAAATCGAAATGGCTTGCGTGGGAAGACACCCAAATATCGAAATTCATCTTCCTTTGGGCCGCGAACGTTTTAGCGTAGCTTTTGGCAATATTTGGAAACAGCGGCATGCCGAGCAATCTTACTCCGCGGCTGGTATTGACGCTTCCCATGTTTACGATCAAGACCCTGTACTTTTTGTTTTGATCTTTTGTCGTAAATGAAAAACTGCTGGCACCCTTTGTATGGCCCGGATGGTGGTGCAGTTTGAGTTTGGTTCCGCCGAGACGGATCTTATCGCCCTGCCTGAGCACGCGGTCCACTTTGACGGGTTCAAACACGGCGCCCCCAAACTCGGCGGAGAATTCCAAAGGGTTTGAATTGAAGAATTGATGAACTCCGCCCGATTCAAGCACGGGGGCGTCGTCCTTGTGCACCATCAAGCGGGCGCCCGTGCGCCTTTTTATTTCGGAGAACGCGGCGACGTGGTCCCAATGGGCCTGGGTGGTGAGGAGAATTTTTATATCGGAGAATCTAAATCCAAGAGATTCAACGCTTGATTGGATATCCGAAGCGGAATCATAAACCCCTGTATTTACGAGAATGTGTCCATTAGGCGTCGTAATTAGATACGACGCCAGTTCGTATCCGCCCACATAGTACAGATTTCCTACGATCCGAAAAGGCGGGTACATTCTGGTCCAGCTTTCATTTGTTATCGGGAGGCGGGAGAATTTTTCCGTTGGAAACGCACACTTTAGCGCGTCGATAACAGGGCGCCACGATTTACTATCCTGCCGAATCCCCGGTTCCTGCTCGATATGTATAAACCGTCCCGGTTCGGGTGAGGTTTCGGCATACTCATTACAGGCTGCAGGTCCTTTCCCATTTGAGTAGCGTCCCTGAACATTCGTTCTGGCAATCAACGGACAGGCAGATGTTTTTCCGTCGTAGATAGCAGCATCGACCTCGTTTCGGATCAGGCACTCCAGGAGTTTTCGTGAATTAGTGGTGACAGCTTTAGAACCCGAGCTCATAAACACGTTTGGGCAAACCTCACGGCTTTTCATGCCATGAATCTGGACCGTCACCGTTTCCGGATATTTATCAGACAATACCTCGTGAGTTTTGTGAAACATGGTTTGGGTATTGTGAGCGACATCCGATTCCGCATACCTGCTATTTTCGGTTGCCTGCGTGCAACCGCTCAGAGTTTCGTTTGCGCGCCGGTGGGTTCCGGCCAATAAAAAGGCCTTTGCTCCGGTTTGAAGAAATGCTTCGATGCCTTCGTTTTCCGTGTTTTCGTCCGAGATCGCATGCGGTACCTCTATAATCAAACGGCTTTTCGAGTCCGGGTCAAAAACAAAAAACCCCCATCCGTTTTTGAAAGGGCTTTCTTCCAGCAATAGAAACTCCCTCTCGGTCGAATCGTCGGTAAACCTCGTGATCTTGTATGGAAATGACTGGCTCTTGATAATTTCGAAGGCTTTGCCGGGCTGTTTGTCGAGAATGTTATTGAGCATCTCTTCCCATGCGGTTTTTTGACCATCCGTCGGGACTTTGAACTGGTTTGATCCCTCGCCAGGTTGGCTCTTCGCTATGTCGCTTACCTTTTTTGTCAGACTGCCCCTTTGCGTTTCGATCCCGGCACCATCGTCGATTCCCTCAACAACGGGTGCGTGCGCAAGACTCACAAAGAGTAATGAAATTGAAATAAAGAGCTGATACATCCTGTGCTTAGATTTAAAAGAAAGGGGGAAGGAAAGCCACCGGCATGACTTCAGCTTCCCCCTTGATTTGATTTGATCCGGCACTCCGGCGTTACGCGCGGGCCGCCAGGTTAGCGGGAGTGAGGACCGGGCCCTCACCCCCTGCCAGACTAGAAGTTAAACTTCAACGCAAACTGCATCAGCCGCGGATTCGTGATGGTACAGGTGGTCTGTCCAAAGCTGATACTGAAGATATCCAGGTTCGGCGTACAGAAGTTGACGTGGTTAAAAGCGTTGAACACCTCCCAACGAAATTCCATATTTGATGATTCGGTGACCTTAAATCGCTTCGACAGATTAAAATCAAACGTGAAGCGCCGTGGACCGAAGATCGGTGTCTGCTCCAATTCACCCAACTCGCCCGGGTTCGGCAGGATAAACAACCCCTGGATCGAATTCGAATCTGCGCATGCCGCACCGGTCCTGCTCGACAGGCAGGGATCAAGCCAGAATGTCCCGCCCCCGATGTTTCTCCGGCCAACGAGACGGCGAAGTTCACTGGCACTCATCTGCTGGGAAAGATTGACAGTGTTGTCGCCCGAAATAGCGGAGCGATGGAACGTGCCGATCCCGGATGTGATGGACAACGGCCGGCCGCTTCGCCAGTTTACGATACCGCCAAATTGCCAACCTCCGATCACTTCATTCAAGAGACCGTTGGCTCCTGCGCCAAACCACTTACCCTTCCCAAATGGCAGTTCATAAACCCAGTTGGCTTTAAACAAGTGGCGTGGCATGAATTCGCCGGTCGTATAAAGAGGGTTCTGGACCGAACTGGGACGTGAATCGTTCAGCAGTGCGTTATCATCCCCGTCGTAGTCCGAACGCGCCCGGCCGTAGGTGTAATTCGCCTGCATCGTGAAACCCTCTGAGAAACGCCGCCGAAGTTCGATCTCAAGCCCATGATAAGTGGATGAACCGTCGTTTGTGAGCCTGCGGGAGCTGGCCACAAATGGATTTGCAGAGAAGAAATTCAGAGGAAGCCGGCCTGCAAGCACCGCGCCCCAAAAACTACCCCCGTTAATACGGCTTTGACCGCTGGAAGGCCTGGATGTTCGGTCGATGAGCAGCTCGTCGAGGAATTCACCAGGGGCGTTAAAATCAAGGGCATCAAGCAGACCCGAGGTAGTCGCCAAACGAGTTATATCTCCCGCAATAAGCACATCCATCAACGGGTTGGCGACGCTGCAACCGAAGGTTCTTTCGTCGAATCGATTGGAAACGCCATTAGCCCGGTTACAGGCGAGGTTCTGTTGCGCGAGGATAAACGACTGAAGGAACGTCATTCCCGAGACAGAATCAAGCGCGTTTATGTTGTATTCGTTATAATCCGCAACCCTTCTGAGCTGGCGGCCGCGATTGCCCACATAACGAACTTCCACAGCCAGGTCTTTCATCACCTCGCGCTGAAAGCCCACAGTCCACTCTTGGTAATAAGGTGTTTGGAGGTCTCGGTCATAAGTACGAAAATCCTGCACAGTACTGTCGAGCAATGAACGCCTTACGGGGAGTTGGAAGGGCGGCGGGGCCGCGACCGGCGGATTCGCAGTGTTCAGGTTACGGAGGTAAAGCGTGTTGTTGATACATGTACCGTCAGCCGGAATACAATCCTGATCCACCGTCAAACCTTCATTATCATCCACATTGCTGTCGATGATGGCGAAGTGGTCCTGCATATAGCTGATACGAAATCCAGCTCGAACGGAAGTCTTTCCATTCTTAAATGGATCCCACGCAACGCCGATAACTGGCCCGAAGTTGTTAAAGTCGTTGTCCCAGAGCGGTAGACCGTTGTTCGCACCGCCAAGCACGTTCGGAACAGCGCATGTGTTGATCAGATTTCGCACATTGGAAGTGGTTGGATTCATTGGGAGTGTTCCCAGTACAGGACACGCAGTTCCATCGAAAACACCCGGATTAAAGAAGCCGCCGGGTCCCGAAACACCAAAGACCGCACTTTCACCACCTTCGGGTATTAAGAGCAGGCCGCCGGTTTCGATCGGCACGGTGGCAAATTCCCATCTCAATCCAAGGTTTAACGATAGATTTGACCGGAGATTCCAGTTATCCTGGACAAAGGCGTCAAACTCACGAACCCTGTATTTCCTACGTTCAGGAGCACCCGGCACAAACCCGGAATTGAGGTCTGTGATGTTGTAACGAATCTCCACTTCACTGATCGCTCCGACCAGGTTGTTCATCAAATCACGTACCGTTTCATAATCGGCTGATTCGATATCGGTTACCGCGCCGCCGGTCGAGAATGCCCGGAGGTCCCCCTCGCTCCAATCCGCGGGAAAATCGTTGTCGTCGAAATCAATATCGGGAAGTTGCTCAAAATAGGTATAGTTGTCGAGCCATCTGTGCCGAAACTCTCCGCCAAACTTGATCTGATGATTCCCGCGCACCCAACTAAAAGTGTCGCGCAGGTGCATGGTTACATTGTCGCGAACCGAGTCACCACCGCCCGGCTCGTAGGGGTCTGAGACCGTGTTGAGATCAAGCGTATAAGGAGTCCCAAATGGCTGTTTGCGCTGGAAGGCATTCTCTCCTCCAAGAAATCCAAAGCGAAACTCGTTGACGCTCGTCGCCGTGAAACTCGAAGTCAATCCCGCGCTGAAACCTTTTGAATAAGTAAGGCGCGCGCCTAATGGCCCCGTGTCCGGGAACTGCGGTTCGCGGTTATTGATAAAATCCCCGTCGATCACTCGCTGGACATAGTTGATCGTACCGTAAAACGAGTGTTTATCGTTTATACGGTGGTCGATCCGGAACGAGGGCAGGTGCTGATTTGTCAGCGAAGAAGCGTTAAATCGAAAACCCCCTGTATTCAAACCGTCCCCAAGATCGAAATTGTTCGGAAGCGGGGTTGCTGCCAGCACGGTTCCCGAAATAAACGGATCCAGGGTAGCGGGGTTTGCCATGTTGAAGCGATTGTCAACACAGAATCTCCCGAGCGTTGCCTGGACGTTTGCGCTGCATTCGAGAATATTAACAGAGCGGATAAGGCCGGGGTTCGCCGCGACGTTCTCCGGTGTCGTCAAGAGGTTGTTCAAATACCGGAAGACCCCCTGCCTCGCTTGTGCGGTATACACAACGCGATTCACCGCGATTCCCCTGGACTCTCGCAGTTGCTCGTACCCAAAAAAGAAAAACGTCTTGTCCTTCCAAATCGGACCGCCGATCCGTCCGCCGAACTGGTTTCGGATGAGCTTTGGTCGTTCGACGCCGGCCGCGTTGTTGAAGAAATCATTGGCGTTAAAAACCGTGTTTCGATGGAACCAAAATACTGAGCCGTGAAATTCGTTCGTGCCCGCGCGTGTAACCGCTGAGATCTGGGCCCCGCCGCGGCTGTACTCTGCAGACGAGATGCCGGTGATCACTTTGAACTCCTGAACATTTTCTGCAGAAAGTGCCAAAAGGGGCTGGTCGAGCATTATCGAGGAAGCGCGGTTCAGGTTGTCCTGGGTATCAATGCCATCCAAACTGATATTGATCGAGCGGTGCCGTTGACCGTGAACAAAAAGTTTGTTGCCTTGGCCGTCGGGGCTTCGTTCGAAGTAAACCCCCGCCTGCAGGAATGCGAGATGCGAAGCGTTCCTGCCGTTGAGCGGAAGCTCCTGCACGCGTCTCTCATCAACAACCGTACTCAATTCTGCATCCGTGGTATTTACCAGCTCTTGTGCTTCCGAGGCATTAACCAGGACTTCCTCCTGGACACTACCGACCCGCATCGTGATCTTCAGGGTAGCGCTTTTGCCGACTTCCACAATGACGTCCTGCACGAGTGTCCTGCGAAAGTTTGTTGCTTCGGCCGCAACGGAATAACGGCCCAGGCGAACGTTCGGGATTACAAATGTGCCATTGCCTGTTGTCGTTGTGGTGTAGACGGTATTTGTTGCGAGATGTGTCGCTTTGACGGTTACGCCGGGAATCAACGCCTTTGATTCATCCATAACGCTCCCATCGATTCGTCCGGAAAGATCCTGAGCCACAAGTGATCCTGCTGTCAGGAGCAGAATCGCCACAAAACCGATCACGATCCCACTAATAGCTCGTTTGTGTGCTGAGTGATTATGTCGAAATGCAATTAATTTCATTGTTGATCTCCTCCTGAAACAGGCTAAAACATTCGTCGAATTCGTTACCGTCGAACCAAAGAATGTGTAGCAAAATTAGCGAACTCAGTCTCGCATTTATGAAGCACACCCATTGCTGGCGTTCTAAATCGAGAGAGTCTTGCTCGTTTTTTTCGAAGTTGAGCGAAGTATACAACGAAAAGAGCTCTTTTGAGAAGGTTTTGGTTGACGAAATGGGATCAACTTCTGAGTCGTTTTATTTTCGGGACTGCGCGGCGCATTTCAACATATTGACCGAAGACAAACGACGCTTTGCGTGCCCCCTCAGCCCCTCAAGCTCAACCCGATCGGCAAAGACAGGTTTTATAATTTCTGGAGCTATGCCGAGGTGACCTTTGCAAGGGACTCAACCGGCAGGGTAACCGGACTCCAATGGGTCGGTCCGGGAGGCAAGAGTGATTAGACCAGGCACTAATTCGTGTATTACGGAGTGCATTTTTACCCTTCCCCTCGGCAGGCAGTTACAATTCGAAAGCCAATTCATCCGGACACACGCGTCTCCAACTTGGCTTCAGTCTAATCCTTGAACAAGTCCAATACCTGACATAAGATGAAGTCAATATTGAAGACCGAGCTAACTCCTTCGCGAACGCGGTATACCGGCCGCGGCCCAAATATTGGCCGGGATCGGGGCCATTACGCGACGGCAGTTGTTTGACGACCCAGAGAAAAGGGCCGGGATTGGCCTCATCCGGCGCAATCCAACACCCTGGGTTAACGGCGTTCAAATAGGAACTGATTGGTAGAGGCCACCATCACTTGTTCCGCAGCGCCCGTTCTATCGCCGTTGATTTCGATTGCGCCCTGGGGATTACGAGTTGATTGATCGGAGGTGGCTTACTGTGGCGCATTTCCCGATTGTCTGGAGGGACATCGGGTCAGTTCGGCGACTAACTCCCGGCAGAGTTCGCGTTTCGAAGGGTTACCTCCAGGTTTAGATCACACGAAAGGAGAACCAACATGTTAGATACCACATACAAATGCCCCGCGATTATCGAAGCCGCTCAATCGGTTGCGGAGCGCATAAGCAGACGAACGGTGCGGCTTTTCAGCAATACGAATTCATTCTGGGTCGTTGCCTTGGCCCTTGGCTGTTTGATAAGCATCAACAGCGGTACGGTTGTGGCACAGGATTCTACCAACGACGGAGGCAAACAAGTGATTGAAAAAAATAAAATGTCGCGGCCCTTTTCGAATCGCGACTGGTGGCCGAATCAGCTGAACCTCGACATACTGCATCAGAATTCCGCCAAGAGTAATCCAATGGGTGCGGATTTCAATTATTCCGAGGAGTTCAAGAAACTGGACCTGGAGGCCCTGAAGAAGGACATCAAAGAATTGATGACGACTTCACAGGACTGGTGGCCGGCCGACTATGGCAACTATGGTCCGCTTTTCATACGGATGGCCTGGCACAGCGCCGGTACGTATCGTGTCTCTGACGGCCGCGGCGGCGCGGGTTACGGGACACAGCGCTTTGCCCCTCTCAACAGCTGGCCCGACAACGCAAACCTCGACAAGGCCCGCAGGTTGCTTTGGCCAATCAAACAAAAGTACGGCAACAAGATCTCTTGGGCGGACCTGATGGTGCTCACCGGCAACTGCGCCCTGGAGTCGATGGGACTCAAGACTTACGGATTCGCCGGTGGGCGGGAAGATGTTTGGGAGCCCCAAAAAGATATTTATTGGGGACCCGAAAGCGAATGGTTGGATGACAAGCGTTTCAGCGGCGACCGCGAACTCGAGAATCCTTTTGCTGCTGTACAGATGGGCTTGATCTATGTAAATCCCGAGGGACCGAACGGAAAACCCGATCCGCTTGCGGCGGCAAAAGACATCCGAACGACCTTTTCCCGCATGGCGATGAATGATGAGGAAACGGTTGCGCTCATTGCCGGCGGACACACGTTGGGTAAAGCACATGGCGCCGCCAATCCGAAGGGAAATGTCGGTCCGGAGCCGGAAGCGGCTGGCATCGAAGAACAAGGATTCGGCTGGACGAATAAATACGGCAAGGGAAATGCCGAAGACACCATCACCAGCGGCCTTGAGGGAGCATGGACTTCAACGCCTGTACGTTGGTCAAACGAATTCTTCGACAATCTTTTTGACTACGAATGGGAACTGACAAAGAGTCCCGCCGGAGCATTTCAGTGGACTCCCAAAGACAAAACTGCCCAAAATTCCGTGCCTGATGCTCACGTTGCCACGAGAAGACACGCCCCGATGATGTTAACCACCGACTTGGCACTGAAGGTAGACCCGATCTACGGTCCGATCTCAAAACGATTCCTTGAGAACCCGAAGGAGTTTGAAACTGCCTTCGCCAAGGCTTGGTACAAGTTGACTCACCGGGACTTGGGACCCATTTCGCGGAGTCTCGGCCCGGAGGTTGCCGCGCCGCAGTTATGGCAAGATCCTGTTCCCGCGGTTGATCATCCATTGATTAATGACCAGGACATTTCCGTTCTCAAGGGCAAGGTCCTCGCCTCGGGTCTCTCCGTTTCACAAATGGTCTCAACCGCTTGGGCATCCGCTGCCAGTTTCCGCGGCTCCGACAAACGGGGAGGAGCAAATGGTGCGCGAATTCGCCTTGCGCCTCAGAAGGACTGGGAAGTCAATCAACCAGCCGAACTTGTGGAGGTTTTGGGAGCTCTTAAAAAGATCCAAGACGATTTTAACGGCTCGCAGTCCGGCGGAAAGAAAGTCTCGCTGGCCGATTTGATCGTGCTTGCCGGTTGCGCAGGCGTTGAGCAAGCGGCGAAGAGGGCCGGACATGACATTCAGGTTCCGTTCAGTCCGGGACGCACGGACACGTCCCAGCAAATGACCGATGTAGAATCCTTTGCGGTGCTCGAACCGACCGCGGACGGATTCCGCAACTACCTCCGAAAAGGACACAAACGCTCGGCGGAGGAATTGCTTGTTGATAAGGCGCAGTTGTTGATGTTGACAGCTCCGGAGATGACGGTGCTGGTCGGTGGCATGCGGGTTTTGAACGCAAACTTTCAAAAGTCCCAAACCGGCGTCTTTACAAAGCGACCGGAGACATTGACCAATGATTTCTTTGTCAACCTGCTGGACATGAGCACGGTTTGGGAGAAATCCGCTGACAGCGACGATCTTTTTGTCGGAAAGGACCGCAAGTCTGGCGGTGTCAAGTGGACCGGAAGCCGGGTCGATCTGGTGTTTGGTTCGAACTCACAACTTCGAGCCATCGCCGAAGTTTATGCCAGCGACGACTCTAAACAGAAGTTTGCAGAAGACTTCGCAGCAGTCTGGAACAAGGTCATGAACCTCGATCGCTTCGATCTAAAGTCCAGATAGATCGAACATCGATATCGCAATGGACCTGCTCAGGCGCATCTCCGAGCAGGTCCTTTACCTTCACAGGCAGAAATTTGCGCCTACGGGTCCGGTCGGGTTAACGATTTGCTTACTGAAACAGAAAGCGTGGAACTTTTCTAACTTACTGATATATATAGTTTTATATTTTAATCTCGACAAGATTCAAATTATGAGATTGGCGAAAAATTAAAGAGCATTATTGATGAAAAGGTCAACTCAATAAACCCGCAATCACTCAGAAACAGGCACATAAAGAATTGCCGTCCGGGCAAAGCAACGGATTTACGGCCGTCCAGACATATACGGATGACGAGCTGAACCGTCTGAAGTCGGCGACGGAGACCGGCACAAGCGGCTGGACGCAGACCTTCCTCTACTGATGAAAAGGTCAACTCAATAAACCCGTAATCACTCAGAAACAGGCACAGAAAGAATGGCCGTCCGGAGATCGGGCGGTTTTTGGTCTGAAGGGGATGTCAACGAAACTCAGGCCTTTGGGACCTTCGGCTTTTCGATCAGCTGTTCGGCAACAGAAGAAAGCACCTTCTCCCAGTCAGCGTGGCGCGGCCGCGTCGGATCAAAGATCAGGTCCTCGCTTCGGAAGCCGGTTTCGGATTCCCGCCTCTGTTTGACGATCGCCTCGTAGATCCTTTCGGCCCTGAGAGCGGCTTCGCGGACGATCCTGCGTTTGACCTTTGTTCCCTCGAGGCCTGTTTCGTAGAGGACCGGTCGGCCTTCGGATCTTCGTGCGGCGCTTTTGATCCGGACGCCGACCTTCCGCCTTGCCAGCGTGGCTGTCGTCGCCGTTGCCCGAAAGCTCTCCGAGCTTGTCTTTCACCTTCTCACGAAAGAGGAGGAGTTCCTTTACACGATCCCGAAGAGGACGATCGACAAACGGTCAACCTGGGGTTGATCGGGTTCGACATGATCAGCCTCGCCTCGGAGTTGTCCCTCAGGATCCTCGCGATCGATGTGGAGTTCGTCGTTACCTCCAGCGCCAGCGTGTCGCCCTCCCTCAGCTCAGAAGCAAGCGCGAGGATGTTCTCCCTCGTCGTCTTGAATCTCTTCTGCGCTTTCTGCTCTCCCTTCGCGTCCAGGACGGCCAGCTGAGACTCTCGTTTTGCCAGGTCGAGCCCGAACCATCTCCTGCCTTCGATCCCGGCGGCATCCTTCGGCAGAAATCTCTTCATTTTCCACCTCCTTTTTAGGTGTAGAATCTTCTCGGGCGAATCCGGTCTTTGACAACCGAACCCTTTCCTTTCGGGGCTGACTTCGCCGGGCGGCGAGCGACAAATACTGATTCGAGTTCCGGCTATCAACACAGCCTGACTCATAGGGGCGCGTGCGGCACAGGACTTTCACTTACGACGGCAGGCTCGTGGCCTATAGGTGTAGTCGAACTGACCCGCAGCGACTCGCTGCCCGACAGTAGGGGCAAACGAGTTCGAGTCGCTGGCGCATCCCGGAGCCCCGGTAGCGGGAAGCGTAATCCTTTCCCGCGGGTCGGGCAAGCTCCTTGGCGTCAAACTCGAACCGCGCCCGACCTTTTCATACCACCTATGACGGCGAGAACAAACAAATCAAGGTCGAGGACTCGGGCGACAACATCATTGGCGAATACTTCTTCGACGGTCACGGAAAACGGGTAAAGAAGGTCGTTCCTTTGACCGGCGAAGCGACGATCTTTCACTATGACGCGGCCGGCAAGCTGATAGCCGAGTATTCGACAATCGTTGAGCCAATATCGACAGCGCAGGTTAGTTACCTTACAAACGATTATCTCGGCAGCCCTAGAATCACGACCAACAAGGACGGAGATGTTTATTCAAAGCGTGACCTTCTGCCGTTTGGCGAGGAGTTGACTGCCGTGAGCACAACTCAAAGAGCCGGCTATGGAACTGACACGGTCAGGCAAAAGTTTACCGGGTATGAAAGAGATAGTGAGACAGAACTCGATTTTGCTGTAGCAAGGATTCATAACTACAATCATGGCAGATTCAGCTCACCAGATGATTGGCTGAATGATACTGCCCCCGAAAGCCCAAAGTCATGGAATCTTTATACATATGTTCGAAACAATCCCCTGCGCTATATTGATCCCGTGGGCGAAAAGATTTACGTGTACACCACACGAGAAGTAGAATCTAAAGATGATGAAGGAAATATCGTAAAGAAAACGGAAACTGTCGTCCTTCGTTATGCTGAAGGAAAATTGTGGAACGTGTATACAGATAATGCAAAAGTGGAATATGCGGGAGATGACAAGTACGCAAGGGCAGTTCAAAAAGACTTGAATGAATTGAAAGAGAAGGGCAACGATGTAGTAAAAGATGTCATTTCAACACTTGAATCAAGTGATAACAGCCATAGAATTTCGATGCCGGGCGGGGGAGGTTCGGCAGATTCAGAGAGTAAGGAGCGCCGGGCCAAAGGCAAGCCAACCGGCAGCTACATTGGGTATAATCCTTGGGATACCGACATCGGTGAGTCTGATCGCCTGGAAACGGGACCTGCTGCGATTACCCTATTTCACGAATTGGGGCACGCTTGGATATTTGATCAAGGAGCTTACAGCGATGTTTCTGACGTTTTTTCACAGTTCAATGGGAGTAAGCTCATTGAGGGCACCGAAGTCCAAGCTGTTTGGTTTGAAAACCAGGCTTGGTCAATTTACGACGGAATAAAGCCGAGAAAAACTTACGCTTTTGAGATCCCGGAAGCGAATTTTGCTGAAGCTCGTAAGGCTTACGAAAGGAGACGCAATGCAGCGAAGAATAAGTTACCTTAATAGTACTGCGGCGATTTTGACGGTTATTTTTGCCATCGTGTCTTTGACAATGAATGTGGCTGCACAGGCGACTGTCAACGATGATTTGGACACCAACCAGGAAGGTTTTTTTGATCTGATTCTTCAAGACACGTTTGACGACGTTGTGTTGATTCCATTGGAAATTCGAATGCGGGATTCAAATATCAAATCTTTCGTAATCGCTAAAAGAGATCTTTTTCGATACCTAGAGAAATGCTTTGACGTACAGAATAATGACGAAAAGAAGTCATTTGTAAAGAAGGTCTTGAAGGGCAAGAAAGAATTTGTCCTTTGCGAAAAGGAGCACCTAAGCATTTACGATTTTAAAGAGGTAACCGAATCGGAAACTATAACATCCTTCGCAACGCCTGGTGTAGATAATTTGATTACTGAATATTTTCACCCAAAGTCAGAGGCTCCCTATCGTTCCGTGCGAGTGAAAAAAATGGGTGGGCTAGATGACTTTTATTATCTTTCCAAATTGCTTTTTGCCCACAGGTATCCTACCGCAATTAGGCATAAGTCAGGTTTGCTCGTGTTGCTGTGCGTACCAAAAGAATTGAAGCCTGGTATCCCGTGATCAGGTGATACCCGATACTTTTTCGAATAGCACAAAGGGCAACGTTTGTAAGCTTCCCTTAAAAGTACACGGTTCAAAAATAGAAATCTTCTAACATCATAGACGATTGAGGAAAACGAATGAAGAGGTCAAGGTTTAGTGAGACACAGATCGTTGCGATTCTGAAAGAAGGAGAAGGCCGGACGAGAGGTGGCAAAGAAATGCAGTGAGCACGGTATCAGCAACGCGACGTGTAAAGCTCCCCGTTTTAGGACCAGGCTAAAGTACAGTGTTTCGGTGATTTCTCAGCCAAGTATTCTACGGGCGTCATTTTCTGCAGCGAGTCGTGCGGACGCTCGTGA
>JAOTWT010000077.1 GCA_029862725.1 Acidobacteriota bacterium
CGGAATCATAGCGCCGATCGCATTCGAGGGTAATTACAATCCGCCTTTGATCGGTTGTATTGGATTCTCGGGCTGGGCCGAAACCACAATCGACCTTTCTTTTGACAAGTCGAAGAATGCCCTGATCGGCAATGCGAGGGTCCTCAAAGTCAATCTAACCGGCACAAATGGGATCGGCGGGAGCTTAATCACGAGGCTCGTGCAAAATTCAATCGACCGGAAGGTGAATCCTCTCGAGATCGTCAAACTGGATATGCTTTCTTTTACCGCGCCGGTGCAGAAAACCGGCAAATTGAGAATGGAAGCGATTGGTATCCGGCACGAGGTGAGGGATCAGGAACTGGACGTATTTATCAAGTATAGATTCGGAAAAGCCGACCAGAGATAGCTTTGCCTGACCTACCATATTGTAAATACGATATACGATACGGTGTCTTTAAAGACGCACGAAAAGCTGAATTTCCCCACAAACATATAAGACGGGCGCGTGGAACGGGATTTGCACTAGTAATTCCCAGTTACTGAAGGGCGAGTTACATTTAAGGGGAAAACCATGAATTTTAGAAAACTAACGCGCCTTGCGGCGGCCTTTCTGGTCGGCGTCGCGTTCGTTATTGGTGCGGCCGATCTTGCAAACGCACAGAGAAACCGCTCAGGCAGCGACCGCGCGCGTCAGCGTCAAAACGCTGACAAAAACCAAGACCGCACAAATCGACGAGAACAACAAAACCGCAACCGGGCCCAAGCCAATCAACGCCGCGCTCAGCAGCAACGCGACAATCAGAGGCGTGCTCAACAACAAAATCAAAACCGTGCTAATCAGCGCCGTGCTCAGCAGCGCAATGATCGCACCCGCCAAGACCGCGATATTCAAAACCGTGCGAACCAGCGCCGCGCCGAGCGGCAGCGGGATAATCAGCGGAGAGCGCAGCGCAATGATCGCAACCGCCAAAACCGCGATATTCAAAACCGTGCTAATCAGCGCCGCGCCGAGCGGCAGCGGGATAATCAGCGGAGAGCGCAGCGCAATGATCGCACCCGCCAAAACCGCGATATTCAAAACCGTGCGAACCAGCGCCGCGCCGAGCGGCAGCGGGATAATCAGCGGAGAGCGCAGCGCAATGATCGCAACCGCCAAAACCGCGATATTCGAAACCGTGCGAACCAGCGCCGCGCCGAGCGGCAGCGGGATAACCAGCGACGTGCTCAAAGAGACCGCAATCGCAACGATCAGAGACGGGTCGAGCAGCGTCGTGACGGACAACGCCGGGCTCAACGGCGACAGGCTGACCAGAATCGTAACCGTGCTCGAAACGCGCGTCGCGATAATTACCAGCGATACAACCGCCAGCAGCAGCGCAGGCTCCAGCGGCAGAGGTATAACGATTATCAACGGCAGTACCGCGACCGCCAAAATCGCTGGGAACGACGTCAAAGACAGCTCCGAAGGCAGAATCGCCTGAGGCGTTTGCGTTACCAGCAGAACTATTACAACCGGCTTCAGCGTGACCGCCTGCGCCTTCAAAGAGGCAGTTATTACAACTCTTTAATCTACAACTACCGCTATAATCGGGGCGGAAGTTACTATTACACAAGCAGTTACGGGGCGAGCATGCTGCGTAGGGCCCTCAATGACGGTTATGCGCAGGGCTACGAAGCAGGCCAGGCGGATCGATATGATGACTGGGATTTCGACTGCGACAACAGCTATGGTTACCAGGATGCATCCTATGGTTACGACGGCTACTACATCGGATTGGGCGAGTACCAGTATTATTTCCGCCAAGGATTCCGTCGCGGATACGAGGACGGTTACTACGGCCGGTATCAATACGGGTATTACAATGGAGGACGCCGCAGTCTTCTGGGAACGATCCTAAAAGGGATTCTGAGTATCAGCCTGTATTAGAATTAGCCGACTTTTATTAATCGAAAGGGTGGAGGTTCCTCCGCCCTTTTTTTTTCGCTCTGTAATCAGCAGAACAATGTGCTCCAGCCGTTTCAACGGTCATTCCATCGCCTCCCACGAGAATTGCGAGCCAAACTTTGTTAACATTGCTTCGGACGAATCCGAAGCATTATGAGTCAGCCACTAGTTGCCGTCATCGGCCGCCCCAATGTTGGTAAATCGACGTTGTTCAACCGTTTGACCGGCTCGCGCAAGTCGATTGTCGGTGACGAACCCGGGATCACCCGCGACCGAATTTACGGTGAGGTCGAGTGGCGGAGCAAGTCGTTTGCGATCGTCGACACCGGCGGGATCGTCCCGGACGACGAAGCTGTAATTCCAGCCAACATTTTTAAGCAAGCCGATTTTGCGATCTCGCAATCGAAAGCTATTATCTGGGTCGTCGATGTGCGGACCGGGATAACGCCGCTCGATGAAGAACTGGCGGTACACCTGCGCTCCGTCGGAAAACCGGTTTTTATAGCGGCGAATAAATCGGAATCGAAAAAGACCGATGCCGACGCTGCGGAGTTCTATAAGTTCGGCTTCGACCTCGTGCCGGTTTCCGCGGAACACGGTACAAACGTCGGCGATCTGCTCGATCTTTTATATGACCGGCTCGATTTTTCGGATGAAGAGCTTGCCGAAGAGCCCGACACAATCAAGCTCGCGATTATCGGCCGCCCGAATGTCGGCAAGTCTTCGATTCTCAACCGAATTCTCGGCGAGGAACGCACCATCGTTTCGCCGATAGCGGGAACCACCCGCGACGCGATCGATACAAAACTGATTGTCGACGGCCAGGAGTTCCTTTTGATCGACACCGCCGGGATCCGGCGAAAGGGAAAGACCACGGATATGGCCGAGAAGCTCTCGGTCGTGATGGCTCGTAAAGCCCTTGAAAGGGCGGATGTCGCGGTGCTTGTGGTGGATGCGGTTGAGGGGGTTACGAATCTGGACGCCCACATCGCGGGATATGCGATCGAATCAGGATGTAGCGTGATCGCAGCGATAAACAAGTGGGATCTGATCGAGGAAAAAGATACGGGAACGGTCTCGGAATTCGAACGGGCTTTTCGACGCAAAATGAAGTTCCTGGAATGGGCTCCTCTGGTTACTACGTCTGCCGAGTCCGGTCAGCGTGTAGACCGGTTGCTGCCGCTCGTCGACAAAGCCAATCAGTCCCGAAACCTGAGGATCAGGACATCCCAGCTCAACCGGTTTTTTGAAGACACGGTAATGCAGCCGCGGGGCGGCAGCGGGTTCGCACCGGGAAAGTCCGGTGGCTCGCGTCTAAAGATTAAATTTATTACGCAGACCGGGATTCGCCCGCCGACTTTTGTGCTTTTCACCTCCGGCGGTCACGGCAAAGCGGGGTTGCATTTTTCATATTTGCGTTATATCGAAAACCAGCTTCGTGACACTTTTGATTTTTTCGCGACCCCGATTCGATTAAAGGAACGGCACCGTCGTAAGGATAAGAAATAATCTGGCAGGTTGGCCAAACCGACCTTATTCAGGAACACCGATGGACTATCTGACACCATTGCTTATTATCGCGCTCTCCGCTGTTTTTCTTACGTCGGCGATTGCAAAGCTGCTCGATTTCGAAGCGTCAAAAAAGTCGGCGGCCGAGTTCGGCGTTCCCGTGTTCGTGGCGGGGGCGGCGATGTCCATTTTGATTGTACTGGAGTTTTCCATCGCTCTCCTTTTGTTGTTCGGGAGCACCAATCGCGCTGCGGCACTCGCCGCCACCTTTCTTCTTTTCGTCTTTTTGATAGCCACGGCAAGACTAGTGATTCTCGGGAAATCGCCCGATTGCCGCTGTTTCGGACAATTGAGCGACGAGCCAGTGGGAAAATCGTCACTGGTCCGCAATGCGGTCCTGCTCATAATGGCGGGCGTCCTGTTTGTGTTTTATCGCGAATTCTCATTTGTTGAAGGCACTGAAGACGTGAAAACAATGATATTAACGCTGTCCGGGTTTGGATTGAGCGCCCTTCTGATCACTTCAATGCTGATCGCGTTTGAGCTCCGTTCGAAGTTCGGGGCCGTAGATGAGCGCCTCCAGAAAATTGAAAAATACTCGACTCTTCTTCAGATGCACGTGGAAGGAGCCGATCCGGGCAATTCGCTTCCGGTTGGAACACTGGTTCCGGATCTGACTATAACTTCGCTCTCGGGCGAAGCGGTCGGAATCCGGGAACTCACCCGCGAAGGACTTCCGGTCCTGCTAATTTTTGTCGGCCCCGATTGTATTCCGTGCGAGAAGCTGGCGGTGGATTTTCCGGCTTGGGCTGAATCGCTTTCCGGAAAGGTAAGGCTGATCGTCCTCAGCTCTGGCGATGCCGAGGTCAATATAGACAAATTTGGCGAGCAAAATCGAGAACTGCTCTATCTGCAGAACGGTGAATCCGTTTCGGCGGCACTAAAGACAAAGTGGTCGCCGGCCGCGGTAGTAGTAGGCACCAATTCCCGCGTCGCGAGTGGGCCGGTTGCCGGCGATACGGCGATAGCGAGGCTTGTCGATGAAATCGAAAAGATGGAAAGTCTCCCGGACATTCTTTTTGTGGGAGAAGAATTGGATACCATGAGCGATCGGTTCGGAACCGAGGTTCCGGACTTTGAACTCCCGCGGCTTGAGGGCGGGGTCTTTGCGAAATCTGATCTCGAGGGAATGACGACGATGGTTGTGTTCTGGAGCCTGACATGCCAGTTTTGCACCGAGATGCTTGACGAAATGCTCTCCTGGCACGTACATCCGGAAAACCTCAACCTCGTAATTCTCGCCGATGGCGACGAGACCAAACTACGCGAGACGGGCATCGGTGCGTATATCGTCGTCGACCGTGAATACAAGGTCGGCGGGACGATGGGTATGTTCGGCACGCCTTCTGCCGTGATAATCGACGATTCTGTAACGGTCGTTTCGGAAACCGTACAGGGTGGACCGCAAATTGGCCTTTTGTCCGGCGGCGCATTCGAAATCGGCGCGGGCCACGAGCATCGCTGATGGCTGCGGCGGCAAACATCGAATGGACGGTTTCTGCCTCGGACGGCGAAGCGCGGGCGGGTTTACTACGGACCCGCCGCTCCGTAATCGAAACTCCCGTCTTCATGCCGGTCGGAACGCAGGGAACAGTCAAGGGTGTTCGTTTTGAATGGCTCGAGGACGAAATCGATGCGAAAATAATCCTTGGCAACACCTACCACCTCTGGATCCGGCCCGGCCACGAGTTAATCCGTGAACTCGGCGGGCTACATAAATTCACGAGTTGGAACAGGTCCCTCCTGACGGATTCCGGCGGATTTCAGGTATTTTCACTCAGTGATCTTCGAAGTATCAGCGAGGACGGGGTCGAATTCCGGTCGCACCTCGACGGCGACAAGATGTTCATGTCGCCTGAGGTTTCAATGGAGATTCAAGCGGCGCTTGGTTCAGAGATTGTAATGGTCCTCGACGAGTGCCCGCCCGGCGATGCCGGTGTTGAAGCGACCCGAAAAAGCCTCGAGATGACGGCCCGTTGGGCGGTCCGTTCGAAGAAGCGGTTTGTTGAACTTCAGGGAGCCGGGACCGAAACCGGGTTCGTCGAGCCTTCGGGGATCGAAGGCGGCGTCCTATCCGGCGAGCAGGCGCTATTTGGGATTGTCCAGGGTGCCGGACATCTCGATCTTCGTGCTGAGAGTCTTAAGAGAACCGCGGAAATCGGATTCGACGGCTATGCGATCGGAGGGCTAAGTGTCGGCGAGAAAAAGGCAACGATGTACGAGGTGATCGAGAATACGGCTCCCGCGATGCCTGCCGACGCCCCACGGTACCTGATGGGAGTCGGGACTCCTGAAGACCTGATCGAATCAGTTTCAAGAGGCGTCGATATGTTCGATTGCGTCATGCCCACCCGTAACGGGAGAACGGGCGGCGTGTTTACTTCGGAAGGCGATCTGAACATTCGCAATGCCAATTTTGCGAAAGACGAATCGCCGATCGACGAACGTTGCCCATGCTCCGTGTGTGCGAGGTACTCGAGGGCCTATTTGAGGCATCTTTACCGCTGCAAGGAGATACTCGCGGCGACCTTGATCTCTCACCACAACCTTTCTTTTTTTTGCGGTACGATGACGAATGCTCGTTCCGCGATCCTCGCGGGGAAATTCAAGGGCTACCGGGCAGAGTTTCTCGAACGCAGAAAAGAAGGGGCGTCCGGGAGTTGAATCCCGCCGGCGGTCCCTGCAGACCGGCCGGGAAACCACGGTTTTTCGTTTCGTGTTTTTAGTTTATTAATCTATAATTGCTGTTTTGCGTATTGGGGTGCCCATTTAATGAATACATTTTTAATACTGTTTCAAGGCGGCGGGGCGGGACTGATCTGGACGATCCTCCCATTCCTGCTGATTTTCGGAATTTTCTATTTCCTCGTGATCCTTCCCCAGCGTAAGCAGCAGGCGCAGCTTAAAGAAATGATCGCTTCGCTGAAGAACGGGGATGAGATCGTCACCAATGGCGGCCTTATCGGGAAGATTATTGAAGTCAAAGACTCCAGTTTTATAATTCGCAGCGCGGGTAAATCCAATCTCGAAATAGGAAAATCCGCCATCGTCGGCCGCAAGCCGGGTGCGGAAGAGAAATAGGTTTTATAAATAATGAAGAACAGCAATCTTTGGATTAGAACCGCGATCATAATTGCGGTGTTGGTATTCGGGACATTCCTGGTAATCGGGCCAAGGGGTTCGGTCTCCGCAAATGATTTTACATGGCAGGGAATTCAGGCAAATGTCCGCTCTAACATCAACCTCGGGCTTGATCTGAAGGGCGGGTCCCATCTCGTGATCCGCGTTAAGACCGAAAAATACCTGCGGGAATTGACGATCGGCAATCAAGACGCCGCTTTCAACGCTGCAAAGGACAAGAAACTGCCCGTCACAAAAAGCAGTTTTGTTGCTGAAAACGGAACTTATTCGATAACTGTTGAATACTCCGATCCAAATCAGGCTGACGCGGTAGTTAGCGCTGTCAATGAGAAGGTTGATCTGACTCTTTGGAATGAATCCAAGGGTTCCAATGCGGTAACGTGGACGCTTCCCGCGTCGGCACAAACCCAGCTTCGACGCGATGCGACAGACCAGGCGCAGCAGATTATCACAGGCCGCATCGATACCTTTGGCGTAAAAGAACCTACCATCCAGAAACGAGGTGCCGAAGACTCCGGGGAGATATTGCTCCAGATGCCAGGCGTCGACGATCCGGAAAGGGTTAAGAAGCTAATAGGCGAAACCGCCATTCTGGCGTTGATGAAGGTTGTAAGTACGCCGAACCCGAATTTGACCACATATCCGACAAGGGAGGCTGCTTTACAGACGATCGGTGGAGCTGAAACTCCAACCAGAAAAGTTGTCGAATATGTTGAGCGCGACGCACAACCGGTCGCCGAGGGGCAGGCACCGCCAAGCCAATGGATAGTTGTGGAATATCCGGCGATCATTGATGGCAGCGAACTCCGAAATGCATCGGCCGTAACAACGACCGGGAACGCCAGCGACTATCAGATCACATTTCAGCTAAAGCCTGCCGGTGCGCAAAAGTTTGGAGATTGGACCGGCAAGAACATCAACAACTATATGGCGGTTGTTTTGAATGATAAGGCTAAATCCGTCGCGTTTATCAAGTCTCAGATTTTTGACAGTGGTCAGATCGACGGCCAGTTCACAAAGGAAGCCGGCGAGGACCTCGCGCTGACCCTTAAATCAGGCGCATTGCCGACCGAGATCGAATACCTTGAGGAGAGAACGGTGGGGCCGAGCCTTGGTGCGGATTCGATTCAGTCTGGCGTCACCGCGGCGGCCGGCGGTCTCGCGTTTGTCATATTGTTCATGCTCTTCTATTACCGCGGATCGGGCATCAATGCGGTAATCGCTTTGTTATTGAACATGCTCCTGACCCTCGCAGCATTAATCGTACTAAATTCGACCTTGACGCTGCCGGGAATTGCAGGCTTGATCTTGGGTATCGGAATGGCAGTCGATTCGAATGTCCTGATTTTTGAGCGTATGCGCGAAGAATTAAGGGAAGGCAAGGAGATCGCAAAGGCGATCGCGCTTGGATTTGACCGTGCGTTTATAACGATTATCGACACACATATTACAACTATCATAGCCGCCGCGATTCTTTACCTTTACGGATCCGGTCCTATCAGGGGTTTTGCGGTCACTCTGACACTTGGGCTGTTGATCAACCTGTTTTCTGCGGTCTATGTATCGAGAACGATCTTCCTTTGGTTGCTGGAGCGCAACCCGAACATGAAGAAGCTTAGCGTTTAAGGAATTTATAACGCGCGGCTTTTGCGTGCGGAACGGTTAAAAACAATGTTTGATCTATTTAGCAATATTAATGTCGATTGGATGGGAATCCGGAAACCGCTGATCGCGGTTTCGGTCTTCGTTTTGTTGGCCGGACTTGGATCGGCTCTCAGCCGTCAATTGACTCCGGGTGGCACAGATGCGTTTAACCTGGGAGTAGATTTTCAGGGCGGTTCCGTAATTACCGCGAAGTTCAACAATGGGAAGCCGGATGATGGTGAATTGCGAACAGCCCTTAGTCAGGTTGGTTTCAGCGAGGTCGTAATTCAGGAGTCAACAGACAAGGCGGATGAGATCCTTATAAAAGTTCCCCTTATCGAAGGGGTCGATGAAGGTTCCAAAGATGGGAATCCGGATCCGGCGGGCGATGGTAATAAAGCCGGAGCTGCGAATGCCGGTAAGACGGCGAATTCTAATACAACGGCGGACAATTCTTCGACGGCCGCAAACGCGGAACCAGGTGTCGCCTCGGAAAATTCTAATACAGAGTCGAATTCCGCGGCGAAAACTGCAGCAGACGCTAATTCGAACACGAACGGGAATACCGCGACGAAAACCGAGCCTTCTTCAGATAATCAGGTAACGGTTGGTCGGAAACGTGTAGAGCAGGCTCTTGCAACGTTTGGAAGACAGGCTGATCCCGCAAAATCTTTAGTGGAAGACAAGGACGCGAAGTTCAAGATCGTCGGTACGGATTCGGTTGGTCCCGTGGCCGGTGAACAGCTGCGAAACCAAGCGGTAATCGCAACGCTGCTCGGTATGGTCGGCATCCTTTTGTTCATTGCTTTTCGGTATGACTGGACCTATGCCGCCGGCGCGGTGATCGCCGTGTTTCACGATGTCTTGATCACGCTCGCATTCTTTACGGCCTTCCAGTGGGAAGTCAGCCTGACTGTTTTGGCCGCATTCCTGACGCTCGTGGGTTTTTCCGTGAATGACTCAATCGTTATCTTTGACCGGATTCGCGAGAACCTCACGCTAAGGCGAAATCAGCCGATCTACGAGCTCACAAACGATTCGATCAACCAGACGATGTCGAGAACGATTGTGACCAACGGTCTCTTTTTCCTTTCCGTGCTCGCCCTCGTACTGTTCGGCGGCGAAGTCCTGCGCGGATTTTCGCTCGCACTGTTTGTCGGGGCAATCACGGGTACCTACTCGACGATCGCGATTGCCAGCCCGATCGCCATCTGGTGGCAAAGCAAGTTGGGTGAGGCAAAGATGAAGGAAACATCAATTGAAAAGGAAAGAACGCTCGCGTCCGCCGCGAGGAAGACGGTACGCCGCAGGCCGGCCTCGGATTAGTCGATTTTACGAACTGGATTTGATTTGATTTGTTCGTCTAAATTTTGGTCTTGACGTAATGTTTATGTGGGTTTCGGGTCCTAACAGGAATGCCGGATGTTGCCCGTCGGCGAATGCTTAAAACTCAATAATTACCTTGACTTTCAATAAATTACTATTTAGACTTCAAATCGTTGCTGGTCAATTGAATATTTCTTAATGGATCGATCCGAGTCAAATGTTGGTTTGGGTTTGAACGGTACTTTTGTAAATTCAGTCCGGCACAAATCTGTTTACCCCGCACTAATGGTTGGTTCTGAAGAAAATGCAGTATTTCGTGGTTTTGAAGAGTCGAACCGCGCAGATTAAAATTCGGAGCT
>JAOTWT010000587.1 GCA_029862725.1 Acidobacteriota bacterium
GTTAATTCCATTTCGGATGGAATAAGAAGATAGGCATAGGCCCTTCGATTCGAGCGTCCAACCCGGCCGCGCAGTTGGTAAAGCTGCGAAAGGCCGTAATTGTCCGCCCGGTTAATGATCATTGTATTTGCCCGCGGAATGTCTATTCCGTTCTCGATGATCGTCGTTGCGACGAGTACGTCGAATTTGTAGTCGACAAAATCGAGCATCACTTTTTCAAGGTCTTTTTCACCCATCTGCCCGTGGCCGATAACGATTCGCGCGTTTGGCACGATACGCTGGATATGGGCGGCGATCGCATCGATCGTCTGTACCCGGTTGTGAATAAAAAAGACCTGTCCGGTGCGCGACATCTCGAGTTCGATCGCCGATTTGATGACACCTTCGGAGAATTGGACGACCTGGGTATTGATGGCCAGCCTGTCGCGCGGCGGAGTTTCGATGATGGACATATCACGGAGGCCGGTCATCGCCATATTCAGGGTGCGCGGTATTGGCGTTGCCGAAAGCGTCATCACGTCGACCTTCTTTTTGAGCTTTTTGAGCTTTTCCTTATGAGCGACGCCGAATCGCTGCTCCTCATCGACGACTACGAGACCGAGCTTTTGAAACACAACATCGTTGGAGAGGATGCGGTGGGTCCCAATGAGTATATCTACGTCTCCTTTTTCATTCGCCGCGACAACATCTTTCTGCTCTTTTCGATTTCGAAAACGGGAAAGCAGTTCGATCTTTACAGGAAAAGCCGCAAACCGTTTTTTGAAAGTCTCGAAGTGCTGATATGAAAGGACCGTCGTCGGGGTCAACACGGCCACCTGCCTGCCGTCCATGACCGCTTTAAAGGCAGCGCGCATCGCGACTTCGGTCTTCCCGTAACCGACGTCTCCGACGATCAGGCGGTCCATCGGCGTGGGAGTTTCCATATCGGCCTTGATCTCTTCGATCGACGTGGATTGATCGACCGTTAACTGGTGCGGAAATGTGTCTTCAAACTCTTTTTGCCAGGGAGCATCCCTGGAAAACGCAAAACCTTGTACGAGTTTGCGTTCGGCGTAAAGCCGCAGCAGTTCGTCGGCCATGTCGCGCATCTCGCGTTTCGCCCGCGCTTTCGTTTTTTGCCAGCCGATCCCTCCCAACCGGTCAAGCGTCGGGTTTGCATTTTCGCCCGAAGCAAAGCGCGAAACCAGATCGAGCCGCTCGACCGGAACAAACAGTTTTGTCTTTTCCGCGTAAACGATCAGAACGAACTCGCGTTCAACACCCTGTGTTCCGATCGTTTCGAGTCCTTCAAACCTGCCGATGCCATGATCGACATGGACGACGTAGTCGCCTGGTTTAAGATCGCGAAAGTCTGAAATAAAGGCGCTCGTCCGTCGCCGCCGGGATTTGCGAGAGATTGTTTGCGACCCGAAATCGGTCATCCGGTCCTCGCCGAAAACGTCTACCTCGGTAAATACCTCGAGGCCCAAAGACGGAATTTCAAATCCGCCCGTGAGACGTCCGATCGAAACCAGTTCGGGGTTGAGGACATAGTCGTAGTCGCGCAAGATGTCGCTGAATCTTTCGGCGAGTCCTTCGGCCTGGAAAACGAAATGCGGATTAGGAGACTGCTCGACGCCGGATTTGAGTACTTCGGCGAGCTCTTTCAGTTTTCCTCTGAACTTTCGGCTTGCCCGCGACTGGATTTCGATTTCATTTGACGCGGCTGCGGTCGGAAAAAGGAAAAGCGGACTTTCTTTACCATCAGTCGCGAAATTCTCATCAGTTTTTGCCGCGAGCCGTCCCAGACCGCGGAGTTCTATCCGTGCGAAATCTTCGAGCCGGACACGGATCTCTTTTTCGTCGAGGAAGTGAAATTTCGGTTCGAGTCCGACCTCGCCATTCTCCTCGTTTTCGGCGTGTGAATGTTCGTTGTGGTCAAAAAATGACTCCAGGTCCTGTTCGATGAGTCCCGGCTCATCGACCACGATCAGTGAATCGCCGAGGTAATCGAAGACATCCGCGTCCAGCGGATCGATCAAGGGCATTTGGAATTCCCAGCCCGAAAACGATTCACCCTCGACCGCAAACTCAGTTCGGTCCCTGAGATTGCGGGCAAAGCGTTCGGAGTCAAACTTCTCGGCCGCCACTTCTGCCCACAGGCGAAATGAATCCGAATCGGTCGAAAACTCCCTCATCGGGGCCAGTTCCGCCGCATTGACCTGACCGACCGAAAGTTGGGTCAATGC
>JAOTWT010000078.1 GCA_029862725.1 Acidobacteriota bacterium
TCAAGATATGTGAACGAGAGGTCGGCGGTCATACCTGATCCCGTCAGATCCCAATGTCTCGTCGCCGAATTTGCCGGCGCGATATCGGGCAGGATCGCGTCGATAACGTCGACTGTCAGTGTCGTCGGATTCGTTGAAAGTGCGGTTACGTTGGCGGTCATCGGCGAGTAGCCGTTTTCCCCGACCGGATAGCTGAAGCTGCCGGTCGCGCAGAATTCTTTTTCGACTTTTCCAATGACATAGCCGGTTGCGGACGCGCCGGTTACGGCTCCGCCGCATCCGATCTTAAGCGTATTGGTTCCCATGTTGAGAATCCCGTTCGTTAGATCGAGAGTCCCGTTCAAATCAATATCAGAAGAAGCAGCCCTTGTCCCACTGGTCGCAAGCGTTCCACCGGAATTGACGGTGACGCTCGCTGCCACGGGATCGACATCCAAAGTCACGGTTTGACCAGTTATTACCACCGCATCATCTGAGGCGGCCGGTACGTTTCCACAACCCCATGTGCCGGTCGTACTCCAGTTCCCGCTCGTAACTTGTGAGGTACAGGGCGGAATCAACTTTGCCCACCAGACACCCCAACGACCATTATTATTCGCAGTGCACGGCACAACGGCCGTATCAGCGTACTCCTGCAGAGTCCAGAAGGTTGTGTCGTCGACCGGATCGACGACGGTGTTGCTGTAATCGCCCCAACGATTTGTGGAGCCCGAGAATGTCTTGCGATAACAATCAAGCCCCGCCTTATATGTCAGCGGGTCACGGAGTGTGTTGACGGCATCCGTTACGCCGCGGTACGAATACGCGGCGCTGGCAAATGTCGAGGCTGAGAACGCCGAGTACCCGATCAAAGCCTGGTTCGCTGCGTTTACCGCAATCGTCGGAAACGAATAAAAATTGGTTGCCGTGGCATCATCGATTCGACCAACTTGATTTACCGCACCCGTGACCGGGTTTATCTCCCACCATTGAACCGCACTTCGGGTCGGCGAACCGCCGGCGGGCAGAAATATCGTCTGTGTTGCCCAGAGTTTTCCATCCCGGTAGACAGCGTTCTGCATCCGGGAATCATTGTTCATTATTCCCGTCGCTGTCCCGCTCTGCGGCGCAAAGTCATTTGGAGCAGCGGATGTCCATGCGGTTGTAGAAGGGAAAAAAGAGGTTGCCGTTACGACCGGTACTGCCGCTGTTCCGGTAATGGTAAAAAGCCTCAACGATCCAGACCCTGAATTCCATCTTGTAACCAAATGTAACGTATTCAAGGTGTTGTCGTAGGTCAACGCCGGAACATGGGTTGCGCCCAATGTGGTTCCATAGTCGAAAACAGTTAGGGTCGGTGAAACCGCGCCTGCATATAACGTGCTCTTATCGAAGATGTAAGATTGTGCCCCGTTAAATGCATTACCGGCAATGGTAAAATCATTCATCGAGACGACGATCCAGTTTTTGTTGAAACCGATGCTTGGGTAATCCGCCCATTCAATATTCGCAGCGTCGTAATCGTATTTGTAAAGATTCCACATCCCAGTCGGATCATTCGTCTGCGAGACCCCGATCATCAATCCCGAGTTCGCCGAAACAGCA
The DNA here is from genome assembly GCA_029862725.1 of Acidobacteriota bacterium. Classification (GTDB taxonomy): domain Bacteria; phylum Acidobacteriota; class Blastocatellia; order Pyrinomonadales; family Pyrinomonadaceae; genus Aridibacter. Next base: position 1,585 of record JAOTWT010000078.1, read on the forward strand.
TCGTCGCAGGTGGTTATCATCCAGCGGCCCGCGAAGGGGTCATAAAGCACTTTTGGGTCAAACGCTCCCGAACCGCCATTGACCGAAGTCCAAAATGCATTTAGCGATACGGTACTTGTTGTTCCGCCGGTTTTGTTTTGAATTCGCACCTGCGTATTGAGCGTTACCATCAAGTGATTCGGGCCAGCAGCTCCATGCGTATCCGGAGGGATCGACGTATCGTTATCATTCAAACCTTGAAAATTCGCATTTGGAGTAGGCGAGGCAATCGCCGGAGCAAGATTCTCGAACGACTTTGAGTCATCTTCGAAATCAAATTTCTCCAGATTCTGACCCAGATAATCATTCGGGTCAGGCATATCGGGATCGGGCATAAACGGCGGTATTCTCGTTTTATCAGGCTTGACGCCGAATTTTTCCTCATGCGCGGCGATCTCCGCAAAATTAATAACCGTCGATGCTACAAGCACGGGGGCTTCGCCGCGGGGGACGATCACATTGCGGTCTTGATTCCGGCTGATCTCTTTCCTAATCTGCGCCTCGGATTTATTGTCGACAAAGAACAAGAAAATGGCGCTGAGCGAGACTCCGAATAAGAAAAGCGTTAAAACAACATATTTACGACTGAATTTTCTTGAAAGTTTTTTCATCTCTTTGTTCCTTGTGCGGTCTTTGATCCAGGATTTCACAGCATCGAAGCGCGAGCATGTAAGCGACAAATAGTCGTACAAGGCTCCGTCGTAACGAATACTGCAAGGCCCCTAAATGAAAGGCAGTTGTAAAACAAAAGAAGACCGTCAGGCTTACCGACAGTCTTCTTACATGAACCCTATTTTTTCACTGCTTTATACCAAATCGTTCCAGGCAATTAGTCCGTTATATTCAGCCAAAACAGTAGAATCAATCAATTCGATCAATGGTGACCGGACTTGGTCTGACTACCGATCGACAATTCTGGTCTCTTCAAGCCCGGCGCAAAACCCCCGGGATTGGTCCGTTCCCGAAGAAACTTGGGAAATCCTGAGTCAAGTCAGGAAACGGTTTTCGGGGAAGAAATTCGACTCGTTCCAAGCCTTTTAGATTCAAACCGACTCTACGTCAGCTCAAATATTTTACATTCTAAATATCTCCCTTGATAATCACAAAGATTAGGTCCGGAGTCAATCTTGGCTGGGAAAAATCGAGCCCAAAATCTGCGGAATTCGTTATGTCAGGACGTGACCTCAGGCGATTGTTTTCGAAACGCCCCATCGGGCCGAGAAATCAGTCGCGCACCAACTTTCACCCGAGATTTTTCGATTTATAAGCCTGCACTGCTTCGGCCGAGCCGGCGTGCATGATCTCCGGTTTGTGGTATTTCCAAAAGTGTTCGAATTGCTCGTCGTTCTTGTCCGGATGATTCGTTCGCTCGCGTTTTTTCATCCATTGCTCGCACCACTCACGCATTTCGGTGTTCGTGTTTAGTGCAGTCCGCGCTCCGTGCATCAGGTTGTCTCTTTCGCTCATATTCAAAAGAATACAGGATTCGGAAAACAGAATACAGGATTCAGGAGTCAGGATTCAGGATTCAGGATTCAGAATAAAAGATAGAGGATCCCGAATCCTGAATCCTGAATCCTGAATCCTGACTACTGCTTCTAGAGTAGCAACTCTGTATTACATCGATTCATCTACGTAGCTGCGTATGTTAGATTTCTAAATAAACCTTTTCGCGCCTGCGGCGTAAATATTCAGACTTTCAATCTCTCCCGGAGCAAATAAATCGTGAAAAGAATTCCAATACTGTTTTTATTGCTTGTACTGTCGGCTTCATATTCGTTTGGCCAGGCATCAAAAATCCGAAAGACTACAAAAGAAGTCGACAGGATTTACAAGAGCTATGACACCGGAGCCGGATTTGTCCACAAGACACTTCCCAACGGTCTTGAGGTGATCGTGCTCCCGGACAAGTCTGTACCCCTTGTAACAGTCGAGCTGGCGGTTCGAAACGGCTCATTCACCGAACCCCTCGAATTCAACGGCCTTTCGCATCTATACGAACACATGTTCTTTAAACCAAATAAAGCGGTGGGTGTTTTTTGGTGCGAACGATACCTCAACCAAAGGGACGTTGCCAGCTTTCGTGCGGCAAACTGCTCGGAGACATTAAAGCTGAAAACATCGATCGGAAACGTCGCGTACCTCGGTGAGATCGGTAAAATGGGAATCACATATAACGGGACGACCCGCGAGGAAATCGTCAATTTCTATTACACGACGACGAGTCCCTTTCTCGATACCGCGGTCAAGTTTATCAGCGATGCGGCCCGGTTTCCGGAGTTCAAGGAAGAAGAGCTTGAAAGCGAAAAGAGGGTTGTGATCGGCGAAATCGACCGGAACGAATCGAATCCCTATAACTATTTGAACAACGCCATTCAGGACAAGCTTTTTTATAAATACCCAACGAGGAAGAAACCGCTGGGTACTCGCGAAACGGTCAATTCGGCGACAGTTGAAAAGATGTTGACGATCAAATCGCGTTATTACGTTCCCAATAATTCCGCGCTGATCGTGACCGGGGATGTTGATCCTGATTACGTTTTCAAGCTCGCGCAAAGCGCGCTGGGCGAATGGGAGAGGCGGGAGAAGGATCCGTTTGAAGAATTTCCAATGGTTGAACATCCGCCGCTTGAAAAAAGCGAGGGCGTTATCGTCGAACAGCCCGTAAACGTGGTCTTGATTCAGGTTGGGTGGCACGGCCCTTCGATCGGTAAGGACAACGATGCGACATATGCTGCCGACGTATTTTCATTCATTCTCAGTCAGCCGGATTCCAAGTTTCAGAAGGCCCTGATAGATTCCGGTCTCGCTGTTGATGCCCAAATCGGTTACTACACACAGCGAAATACGGGCCCGATATTTATGACGATCGTGACATCGCCGGATAAGGCAAAAATCGCGCTTGACCGAGCGTATGAACAAATCGAACAATTCGACAAGCCCGGCTACTACTCCGATCAGGAGCTTGAAAACTCAAAAACGATACTCGAGGCCCGCGATTTATTTGAACGCGAAAAACTTAGCGATTACGCGCACACCCTCGGGTTTTGGTGGTCGTCGACCGGTATCGACTATTTCCGCGGTTATCACCAAAGCCTTAGAAATGTTTCTCGGGAAGATATTAATCATTACGTAAAGACGTACATTAAGGGAAAGCCGAGGGTTGCGGCGGCGCTTATTTCCGCCGATGGTCTCGCCGTGTCGCGATTAACGGAAGCCGATCTGATCGGAAGATAATTTATGGATTATTACAAGAAATACCGACTTGCTGTCGGAAGGCCGGCAATCGTCGTTGTCCTTTTGCTCGTATCAGTATTCGTTGTCCATGGGCAGACCGGGGGTTCCACGATCGCGTCTCAAAAGGCGTCGGTAACCGAATTCGATGTAAACGGGCTTAGAGTCCTCGTCCGGAAGCGGGAAAACGCAAAAACCGTTTCGGGCGGTCTTTTTATAAAAGGCGGTGCCCGAAACATCACCGCGAAGTCGGCGGGCATCGAAAGGCTGACGCTTCAGGTCGCCACCGAAGCGAGCAAAAGTTACTCGCGTGATGTGCTCAGGCGGGAGCTTGCGCAAACCGGAAGTGCTCTGGGTGCGGGAGTTACGAACGACTATGGCGTAATAAACTTCGCGACGACATCGGCGAATTATGCCCGTACATGGAAGGTGTTTTCGGATGTAGTATTAAACCCGACGTTTGCCGATCCGGATGTTGAAAGGGTGCGCGAAGTCATCCTCACCGGCCTTCGTAACCGTGAGGACGACGCCGACGATTATCTGGATTCGCTCCAGGAGCAGTTGATCTATTCCGACCATCCCTACGCGAACGACGTGTCCGGTACGGAAGAAACGATCTCCTCGTTCAAACCCGCAGACCTGCGGGCGTACCACAAGGACTTGATGCAAACTTCAAAACTATTGCTGGTAATCGTCGGCAATGTGGATCCGGCAACGGTGGAAGAAGGGGTGCGAAGCTCGTTCGGTAAACTTCCTGTCGGCAGGTATAAGGAAACGGCTTACCCGAAACTCGATTTTTCAAAACCGACGCTTGATGTCACAGCGAGAGAATTACCGACAAACTACATCAAGGGGGTCTTTAATGCTCCTTCGCTCAAGGACGACGATTACTATCCGATGCGCGTCGCAATAACAATTTTGAGAAATCGCCTGTTTGAAGAGGTGAGGCAGCGCAGGCAGCTTTCATACGCACCAAATGCGAGCCTTGATAATTTCGAAGTCAATACAGGCAATATCTATGTTTCGGCGGTCGATGCCAACCGCACTATGACCGTAATGCTCGATGAGATAAAGCGTCTCCGGCGCGATCTCGTCAGGGAATATGACATCGAATCGGTGGCCGGCGGATTTCTCACTTCCTATTACCTGGATCAGGAAACGAACGCCGCCCAGGCGGTCGATCTGGCGAAATTCGAATTGATCGGTGGTGGATGGGAGAATTCGTTTAGTCTTCTTGATCGGATCCGCAGCGTTAAGCCGGAGGACGTCCGCGCCGTTTCTCAGAAATATCTGAAGAATTTACGGTTTGTTGTGGTTGGCAATCCCGTAGCGATCGAAAAGGCGATATTTCTGCAGGAGCTGAACTAACCAGCGATTGTAACCAAGGCCGCGATCAGGAAAACATGAAAAAAAGGGGAAGAGGGAAACCTCCTCCCCTTTTTTGGCGATACGATTGGTAGCGGAGTTGGTTGGCATTCCGAAAGGGATGCCGGGAAGGAAGGAACGTTGCTTCGTGACCCCTGGGTCCTGGAAATTCTCAATGCAGCCGATGGTCGCGACCCTAAATCGCACGTCCCGTCCTAGGACCTCGCTGATGTACCACTTATGGTCGAGTACCGACTTCCTAATGGGCCCCGTCTTGTCATTCGGGATAAACGAACCTGTGTATTCCCAAATAAAGGCTGTTCGAGGCTCTTTCCCACTTCCAAGACATTTGTAATCGTGTAATCGTCTTTGCAGAAGTTCATTGCTTTCAATTTTTGTATGAATACTCTTTAAAATTTTATGAATTCATCATTGACACCAAAGAGCGCCTCGGCATTAAGTATAGGAAGATCGAATTCGGGAAATCCAACGCTTTATTTTCATGGCTTGCATTAAAGCAACTTATGACTATAAATATTTGATTAACACGTACTTATGGAACTTTTTCAGCTTCGGACATTTAAAGAAGTCGCTCAAACTCTCAACTTCACAAAGGCCTCGGAAAACCTCTACCTGACCCAGTCCGCTGTCAGCCACCAGATTAGATCGCTTGAAGAGGAACTTGGGGTAAAGTTGTTTATCCGCGGCAACACCGGCGTCAGCCTGACCGATCCGGGAAAGTCCGCACTCGAATACGCGAAACGGATCGTGGCGGAAGCGGACAAGATGCAGGAGGAGGTTGCGGAACGGGAAAACAGGCGCGTTGGGCGTGTTCGCGTGGCTGCCGCGACTCAAGCTCTTGTATATCTGTTTGCGCCTTTGTTCGAAGATTTCATGGATGCTTATGAACGCGTCGATCTTGTTTTTCGGACCACGGTCAGCACAGACCAGACGATCGACGACATCTTGAACGGGGTTGCAGATATTGGGTTCGCCTCATTACCGGTTTATTCTCCAAATCTTGAGGTTACCGAGTTGTTTGAAGACGAACTGAAACTGACCTCCGGACCGCGCCATCCGTTCGCCAAACAAAAAAAGGTACGCGTTTCCGACCTTCAGAACGAGCGTTTTATTTTATTCGAACGCGGGGCTTCTATTCGCAGGGCTACGGACAGTTTTTTTAAGAGTATCGGAGTCGAACCGGAAATGGCCCTGGAGTCTAACGACACATACTTCATCAAGCTCATGATCGAGCACGGTCTGGGAGTTTCCCTGATTCCTTCGTGGGCGATCCGTGAAGAGGTAAAAAACGGCGAGCTTTCTGATGCGCGTGTCGAGGGACACGAGTTAAAGCGATCGGTCGCAATGGTTTCACTCAAAAAAACGCCTTCTTCCGCGATCACGGCGTTTACGGACTTCATATTGAAAAACCGAAAAAAATTGCAGGACCTGGCTTCATAAAAACCCACGATCCTGCTTTTTCTTCGAGGTACTTAATTCAGTTCCGAGGGCGGTTTCCTCTTCTGTGAATCCAAGCTCTTTGGTTTACTCGGCGGCGCACTCTTTTTCGGAGCCGATCGCTTCGGAGCCGGGCGCGAAGGCGCACTTGGCTTCGGAGCGGGCCTCGACGGTGCGCTTCGCTTCGGAGCAGGCCTGGAGGGCGGAGGCGAAGAACGCTTGACAGGCGGCGACCTGCGTTCAGGCGGAGGCGGCGGTTTACGTTCGGGCTGCCTGGTCCGCGGAACATCTGTCGGTCTCGGTTTCGGTCTTGGCAGCGGTTCCGCTTGCTTTCGCTGAGTAGTGCTTCGTCTTGGCGTGGTCGAGGGACCCGCCTTAAACGGCGGTGTGTAAACGGTTCCCGAATCTTTCGTTTTTGATTCGATCTTTCGGTCCCTTTGCCGATCAAACGCTCCAGTACGGGTCTTGTTTTTGCCCGGGGCGTTTGGAGCTGCGATTATCGGAGTGCGGTTTCCATAGATTTTTGTACGCCGCAGTTTCTGGTCGAGCGGAGCCTCTGTTTTTCGGGGCGCGGCGCCAGTTTTTGTATCAAATGCCCTCTTGTCGACATTCTCGATCTTGCGTCCCATCGTTCTGTCGGGGAGGATCGGCGGTGAATCCGCAACCGTCGGATTCCGTCCGAGCACTTTCCGCGCAACATCTAGAGGCGCCATGTCGAAGCCCTTACTGCGGCTGCCGAACTGACCGGCGGGAACGGTAACAACACCAGTCGGCGGTACCGTTCTGTTTGGCGAATCGAGAGTTCGGCCGTCCAGTTTCACCTTCGAACTATAGATGGTTCCGGTCCGCGGGTCGCTACCGTCACCACGATCTGTCCCGTCTCCGCCGCCGCCGCCGCGATCGCCGCGATCGCCGCGATCACCGCGGTCGCCGCGTCCACGGCGACCAACGCCACGTCTTTCGCCCCAACGACCGTTAAACCGGCGGTTGTAGTTGTAATAACCATACCCGTAAGGGAGCGGATACCAGCAGAAGTTGTTTCCGACGTATGTTACGAAGACAAGTGCCGGACGCCACCAGGAGCGACCCCTTCGGTATTGCCTGTGCGGAGACCAGTACCAGCGTCCGCGGTGAAAAATCCAGCGGCCGTAATGATATGTTGCCCAGCCCCAGGGTTCGTAATTGACCCACGTCCAGCCGTAATAGGGCAGCCAGCGCCATTGTCCGTACCGGTAAGGGCTCCAGTTCAGATAAGTTGCCAGCGAACGCGAACTCGGGCGCCAAACGTGACCATAATCGGAGATGTAGACCCAGTCCCCGTATTGATCCAGGTCATCGGCACCGTAAATATCCGCATCGTAATAATCTCTATCATCGTCGTCGTCAAAACTCGCCGCGATCATCGCGTTTCGGTCTTTGGACCATTCGTCAAAATCGTCAACGAAGTTAGAATTTCGGGAGGTCTCCCATTCGCCGGCAAAATTTCCATCAAGGAAGAGCCTCGCTGTCCTTCCGTCTTTTAGCAGAAAACCCGAGTCCGTAGAATAGACCCGTGCCTCGCCCTCGTCACGAACCGCAACCCTGACTTCCTTGTTGTACTCATTTCCAGCGTCGATTCGGTACGTGCCGTTTTTCTGTATCGCGATGGTCGACCTGGGTGCGTCGATCTCAAAGTATGTGTCTTTTTTTTCAAAGCGGATAAGTGTGACAACGAGACTTCCCTTCGAAAGGCTCAACGCTATTCCGTCTTCGGCCAGGAATGTAAGTTTCAGGACGGAATCTTCGCCTAGTCGCAGGAATGAGTAGCGGTCCAGTTGAATCTCAATTCTTGAGTCACTTCGGGTTTCAATGAGGTCGCCCTCTACGACGGGAAGGTTGTCAATAATGCTCTCCCACTCTTCGCCATCAATCCTTTTTATCTTTGACTCGCCCTCGACAAAACTAATTCTGGCAACGCGAGCGGTAGGTTCCTCGCTGTCATCGTCCTCATAATCCTGAGCAACGGACGTGCTCACAATTGCCAGAACGAGCAGCAGCAATGTCCAAATTTTTTTCCGGGGTAACAGCATAAGACGCTCTCCTTTATTTTTTGGGGAAGAGTTCGCCATACTTCGGCACGTACAGCTCGTTTTTACTGCTTAATAAATTGCAAAAACCGTGCCTGAGCAGAATATTGCGCAATTCCGCACGAATTGACTTTTTGTTTGCAGATATTTAGACGAGATGGGATACAGGGGCTGACGAAATCGTATGGAGGGC
>JAOTWT010000588.1 GCA_029862725.1 Acidobacteriota bacterium
CTCGATCAGGAAGGCGGACTCGTCGACCGTCTCCGGAGGGTTGTTGAGCCGATGCCCTCCGCGGCGGATGTCAGCGCCGCCCGTTCCTTGGAGTTGATCGAGAGGTTTGCTTCCTTGACGGCACGTGTTGTTGGCCTTCTCGGCTTCAATATGAATTTTGCCCCGGTTTTGGATGTCATTGACGAGGAACGGGCCGGAAACACAAACGGTGCGCTGCTTTCGCGGGCATTCGGAAGATCCGCCGAAGATGTCGTCGAGTTCGCGGGGCACTATTCGGCGACGCTCTATGCCAACGGGATCATGCCCTGCCTTAAACATTTCCCGGGCATCGGCGGCATCGAGGTCGACTCCCACGATGAGCTGCCGGAAGTCAGTCTCGATCGCAACGATCTTTTTTCAAAGGACCTCATTCCCTATATGGAATTGCTTCCGCAGGCTTCGGCGCATGCCGTTATGACCGGCCATACCGTATTTCCAAGGTTCGATTTGCAGGAGAAAGATCCGCAAGGCCGTCTGCTGCCGACTTCTCTGAGCCCCAGCATAGTTACCGGGCTTTTGCGGGAAGAATTGAATTTTCAGGGGCTCGCCCTGACCGACGACCTTGAGATGGGCGCGATCGTAAGGCACTATGGGATGGCGGAAGCCGCGAAGCTTGCGGTAAAAGCTGGAAATGACCTCTTGCTCATCTGTAACGACCCCTCTATGATTTACGAGGGCTTCAACGGCGTCCTGCGGGCTCTTGAGACGGGAGAGATCACGGAAACCAGGCTTGACGAATCCGTCGCGCGAATCCAGGCCGCCGGAGAGTATCTCCAGGCTCCACCCGATTTTGATGCGGATAGTCTCGCAGAACTCTCCCAGGAGATTGTTCAATTGAAACAAGATATCAAATAGCGTTTTTATACGGAGGTTTATGCATAGATCGCATGGTTTTTTAGTCGCACTTTTGTTTGTCTCGGTGGCCGTTATCCTGACCGGATGCCCGCGGGACCCGAATGGACGTCCGTTCACGATCGCGCTCGACGGTAAATTCTCGACGCTCGATCCGATTGGTTCGGTTACCGTCGATGCAAACTCGGAGCGCCTCCGGACGCTGATGTACAACTCGCTTGTAAAAAAGGACGAGAAATTCGAGTACGTGGGTGATCTCGCCTCCGAATTTACCCCCAGCGAGGATGGCCTGAGCTACACCTTCAAGCTGAGAGAGGGCATTAAGTTCCAAAACGGGAATGATTTAACGTCGGCTGACGTTAAGTATACTATGGACATGCTCTTCAAATCCGAAGGGGGAAAGGCAGCCGCTTTTTTTGAGAGAATCGACGACAAGAACGTTCCGATCATCACCGGAATTGAGACGCCCGATCCGAAAACGGTAATAATCAAGATCTCAAAACCCGAGCTAAAAAATCAGCTCATCCCGAACCTGGTCCCGATTGCGATAATCCCGAAGGACGCACCGGTTGGAAAAGAGGCCGCAACAAATCCCCCGCCGGGCACCGGCGCTTACAAATTCAAAACGTTTGACACTGCGCAGAATATCGTCGAGCTCGAGGCTTTTGAAGGTTACTGGGAAGGTGCCGCAAATATCAAGAACATACGCGTCAAGATACTCGCCGATTCCGCCGCCCTCCAGGCAGAACTCCTCGCCGGACAGGTCGACATGGCACCGGCGGCGACGAATCTTTCGCCCGACACACTCCGCAGTCTCGGTCAAAGCCCGAACCTAAAGGTGGAAAAATTCGCAGGATCCAATATCCAGTACTTGTGGTTCAACACCGAGGCAAAACCTGTCGATCGAAAAGAGATACGGCAGGCCGTGGCGTACGCTGTAAACCGCGAGAAGATCATCAAGGACGTCCTCGACGACCAGGCGATGATCGCCTATTCAATACTTCCCGACGGCTCCTGGGCCTTTGACCCGGGCACGAAATACGACTTTGACCCGAACAAGGCCAAGCAGCTTCTGGACGCGGCCGGCTTAAAGGACACAAACGGCGACGGCGTCCGCGAGATGGACAAGGTTATCTTCAAGATCTCTTCAGGGAGCAAGGCGACCGTTCAATACGCGACGGTCATCCAAAGCCAACTCAAAGAGGTCGGGATCCCGGTCGAGATCGAAAGCCTGGAGTTTCAAACGATGCTTGAGCAGGTCACAAATGGCCAGTTTGTGATGACCACCGGCCGTTGGGTCGGGGGCAACCAGGACCCCGTATTTCTAAAAGAC
>JAOTWT010000589.1 GCA_029862725.1 Acidobacteriota bacterium
CGCGCTCGTCAAAGATAACGATCAGGTCGAAAGCCTGGACGAAGGCGATGAAGGACTCATCGTTCTCACTGAAACGCCGTTCTATGCCGAATCGGGGGGACAGGTAGGCGATAGCGGAGACATCACAAGTTCAAAGTCGGAAGAAAAGTCTCAGGCCCCAGGCCTCAGCGCTCGGGCCTCTATCGCCAAAGCGAAGGTCATGGATACTTTCGCCCCGATACCCGGCATCGTTCTCCATAAGTCGAAGATCGAAAAAGGCTCGATCCGGGTCGGCGACGAGGTTTCCGCAAACGTCGACGTAGCGAGACGGGATGCGATCAGGCGGAACCACACGGCGACTCATCTCGTCCATGCGGCTCTCAAAGAGGTTTTGGGAACGCACGTGAAGCAGGCGGGTTCAGTCGTCGCACCCGATTATTTGCGGTTCGATTTTACCCATTACCAGGCGATGTCCGCCGTTGAGTTAAACGAGGTCGAAGACCTGGTCAATCATTACATCCTTCAAAATGAAAACGTTTCGACCGATATGATGTCGATCGAAGACGCCATGCGGAGCGGTGCGGTGGCGATGTTTGGCGAAAAATACGGATCGGATGTTCGCGTTCTGAGCGTCGGCAGCGGTGAATTTTCAAAAGAACTCTGCGGCGGGACGCATGTCCGTGCGACGGGCGATATCGGCTCGTTTAAGATTACGGCTGATGAGGCCATCGCTTCCGGTGTCCGGCGGATACGCGCCGTAACCGGCATCGGCGCTTTTCAGCGTTTCCGCGAAGACGAGCAGCTGATAGCGGATTCGCTCGGCGTACTTAAGACCCAGCGAGATCAACTTCCGGCCGCGATCGGACGGCTCCAGGAAGAACTCAAAAAGAACCGGAAAGAGATCGAGGACCTCAAGCTCAAGATTGCGACCGGTGCGGCAGATGGTCCGTCTTCAAACGGGGATGAGACGAAGGACATAAACGGCGTGAAGGTAGTGGCCCGGATCGTCGAGGATCTTGACAAGGGCGGAATGCGGCATCTTTCGGACAGCCTGATGGCGCAGGTCAAGACGGGTGTTGTGATCATCGGAAACAGGGGCGAGGGGAAGGTATCGTTTATCGTAAGGGTCAGCGACGATCTTACCGAAAAGGTTAAAGCGGGAAATATTATCAAAGAAATCGCACCGATCGTCGGCGGTCGCGGCGGCGGAAGGCCCGATATGGCCGAGGGCGGCGGCAATGTACCCGAGAATCTCGATAAAGCGATCGAGGCGAGTTATGTCGCGGTCGAGGGGATGACCGGGTAATGAATAGTTAATAGTGAATAGTGAATAGTGAATAGTGAATAGTGAATAGTGACCGAGATTGTTGGACTAGCTCGCCGTATGACTCGATTAACTTGGATACAGTTCAAGCATTCAGTAATGACTATTCACTATTTACGATTCACTATTCACAAATGACGATTCACTACTCAACGTTGGCTTTGAACAGAATTTCTGGGGGCTTAAGCCCCCAAATAAACAGATGTTTGATTCGATCCTCCAGCTAAAGCTGGAGGCAATTTAAATCCCAAATCAGTCCTAATCACCATTCACTAATAACGTTTACGATTCACGATTTACGATTGACGATTCACGAAATTATGGGCGCTGCAATAGAGACGACAAAAAAAGACGAACTGATCTCATATAACCCGGCGACGGGCGAAGAGGTAGGAAGCGTTCGAATCGCCGATGGGGAAGCTGTAATGACGGCTGTCGCGAAGGCCAGAGGAGCGTCCGAAATTTGGCAGAAGTCCCCGTTTTCGGAACGCAAAAGGATCGTCATGCGCGCCCGAAGCGTCATCCTTGAAGAGAGCGACGCGATCGCAAGACTCATTTCCGATGAAATGGGAAAACCTGTCGCCGAGTCGTTTTCGGCGGAGATCGCTCCCGTGCTCGACCTGATGCAGTACTTTGCAAAGCGGAGCGAGAAAATGCTCAGGCCGGCGAGACGGGGCATCGGGATGTTCGGTTTGATGGGACGAACTTCGACTATCATCTACAAACCGCTCGGTGTAGTCGCGATAATCTCACCATGGAATTTCCCGCTTTCGATTCCGCTTGGCGAGGTCGTGATGGCGTTGATGGCAGGAAACGCGGTCGTCCTGAAACCGTCCGAACTGACACCGCTGACCGGTGAAAAGATAGCCGAGATCTTCGAGATCGCGCAGCTTCCGAAGGACGTCCTGCAGGTGGTCAGC
>JAOTWT010000590.1 GCA_029862725.1 Acidobacteriota bacterium
TAGTATTCCGATCAAACGCGAGTTGTCCCTCGGATGCAGACCGATTGAAGGCTCGTCAAGAACATAGAGGGCGCCGACGAGAGAAGAACCGAGATTTGTCGCCAGTTGGATACGCTGCGCTTCGCCGCCGGAAAGCGTCGAGGCGAGTCGGTCGAGAGTCAGGTAATCAAGCCCCACCTCCGAAAGAAATCCTATACGGCGCGTTATCTCATGAAGTAGTTTTTCCCCGATCTTCGCCCTTTCGGGTTCCAGTTTCAGTTCTCCAAAGAAGACACGCGCCTTGTCGACCGCCATCGAAACGACTTCGGGCAGATTCTTATCTTCGATTTTGACGCACCGCGATTCGATTCTCAGCCGACCGCCTTCGCAACTGGGGCAGGTTGTATAACCCCTGTATTTGGCTAAAAATACACGGACGTGTAGCTTGTATTTCTTTTTTTCTTTCCACCTGAAGAAGCCCGGTATTCCGCGCCAGACCCCCTTTCCTTTCAAAATCGCGCGCCTTTCGGAATCAGTGAGATCTCCAAAAGGCACATCCATCGGGATCCCTTCTTCTTCTGCGAACTCCTTCATTTCCTTGAATGCCCACCGGTGCTGGGGAGATGAAAACGGCTCTATAGCATTTTCTTTTAGGGATTTATTGTAGTCGGGTACGATCAGGTCATAGTCTATCCCCGTCGTATTGCCAAAGCCCTGGCACGTCGGACAAGCGCCAAACGGCGAGTTAAAACTAAATAGGCTCGGTTCGGGCTTCTCAAATATCGTCTGGTCATCTTTGCAAATAAACGACTCCGAAAAGTCGAGACGCACGCCCGAAGTCGTCTCGATTATCGCTGATCCCGATTCCCTAAAACAGATCTCGAGCGAATCGACAAGCCGGCGTCTGATTCGCGCAGAGGATTTTAGACGGTCGACGAGGATCGTTGTACCTTTAAAATCCTCATACGGGTAGTCCTCCGGTCGTCCCAGATCGAGCGCCTCACCCTGCCTGTAGATTCGCGAAAAACCGTGTCCGAGAACGCTCATCAGTACCGCGGTCGGGTTTTGCCTATCCTTGTTGGGAGTAAAAAACGCCTCGACCGGGAGCAGAACATAAAACTTTGTGCCGTCGTCCAGTCTTTCAAGGATTTCGTTCGCCGCTGATTCGGGCGAATCCCGCAACACCTCGCGGTTGCATTTGTAGCAAAATGTCTTGCCGACCCTCGCAAAGAGGAGCCGCAAATAATCGTAGATCTCGGTCTGTGTGGCTACCGTCGAACGCGGATTCCTTGTCGAATTCTTTTGTTTTATGGCGATTGCAGGCGCGATTCCGAGAATCTCATCGACATCCGGTTTGTCCATCCGCTCAAGGAACTGCCTGGCGTATGCCGAAAGAGATTCAACATACCTCCGCTGCCCTTCGGCGTAAAGTGTGTCAAAAGCCAGCGAGGATTTGCCTGAACCAGAGACGCCGGTTATCACCGTGAGTTCGTTCAAAGGGATGCTGCATGACACATTCTTAAGATTGTGTGTCCTGGCGCCGCGAATCTGTATAGATTCCCTTTTTGTTCGTGCAGGCTTCATAGGTCAGGTAATTGCGTGTCGGGGCAATCCTAAATATTAGCAGATGGAGGTTAGGAATAAAACCGGCCCGTATGTTTATAATTTGTTTATGAAAGCGTTGTTCGCCACATCAATACTGGCTTTGTCCATAGGCTGCGCTGCGCAGGCGCTCGACCATTCCGGTCCTAAGTCCTCGAACGATGACGAGCCGGCGGTTTTTAGGACCCAGGTGCTTGTTGAGTTGTTCACGTCGGAAGGTTGTTCAAGTTGCCCTCCCGCAGAAGAACTCCTCGCGAAATTCGATCGGGAGCAGCCTGTCGAGAATGTAGAGCTCATAACTTTGGCATTTCACGTAGATTACTGGGACGAACTTGGCTGGAAAGACAAATACGCTTCTCCGCTTTTCACGCAGCGGCAGAGAATATACGACCGGAAGTTTCGCACGGGGCAGATCTATACCCCCCAAATGGTTGTTGACGGTGAGATCGGGTTTGTCGGAAGCCGGGAAAAAGATGCAAAGAAAGCAATAGAAAAATCTGTAAAAGCCCCTAAAGCCGCATTTGACTTGTCCATCGATGGGAATCAACTTCGGATTTCGATTTCGGAAATACCCAACACGGAGCAATCGACTGTTTTCGTCGCGTTTGCGGAAGATGGATTGGGTTCCGAT
>JAOTWT010000591.1 GCA_029862725.1 Acidobacteriota bacterium
CGGAACCGTGTTGGCGTTGACGGCGTCATTTTTAGGCGTTGCGACGGCAACCTCGCCCTTGTCCGTTTCCGTTTCAGGCTTCGCAGTTTCGACTACTGGAGAATCGACAGTAGCAGCTGGCGGAGAAACAGTGCTGGCGTCCGCGGCGTCATCCTTTGGCGTTTCGACAGGCGGCGGAACTGGATTCGCGTCTTCAGAATCTACTTTCGGCGTTTCGGGAATCTCCGGTGCATTTTCCGGATCAGTTTCAGGAACGACCGCCGGTTTGTCTGGCTGCAGACCCGTAGCCGCAACAGGTACGCCCGTAGATAATTGCGGTACCGAATCGTTTTTATCCGCCGCAATCAAAGACAGGTTGAGGTCTTCCGCAAGACTTTTCTTGGTCACGACAACTGCCGCCACGGCTTCCTGCGGCTCTTTGTCTCGTACCGTTGCTTCCGCCGCCGGCGGTGCTGCGTCACCGGTTCTTATCGCGCCGATTTCGCCGGATTCCTTATCGGATTTTGGCGGGGTGGACTCACTCGAACTCTTTGCACCAGAGGTCGTCTTCAGGAATAAGGAGGCGGAGTCGTCCGTTGTCGTGTCTTTTTTTCCGCTGACGAGGTCCTCAAAACCGTCTATCGATCCGTTGACCTTCGAATAGATGCTTTCGAGTTTGGCGCGCTTGTCCAGCAATGGTTCGCCGGCGACATAACTGGACGCGTAGCTGTTAAGGGCCTTTCGATCATCGCCCAGCTTTTCATAGACGTTGCCAAGATGCCACATACTCGAACGCCACCAGGCACTTTCTTTCGGCAGTACCGAAACGGCTCGGCGCAGACGAACTTCCGCCCCAGCGTAGTCTTCTTCCGCGATCAGCGAACGCGCTGCGAGTTCTTCAATCCTGCCCCGCATGATCCTTACAAGCGTCGGCTTTTCGATTTCGGGAACGATGACGACACGCCCCGATCGGGCGGCGGCTTTGCGCCTGTCGTAGAGCTCGTCGGCAAGAACCGCCGCCGACGAATCGGTATTCTCAACCGAGCTTTCGACGCCTTTTGCCGCATCCTGCGCCATCCGAACCGCCTGCGCCGGAAGCCTGCCCGCGTCGAGGAGGCATTTTGAAATATAAACCTGCCGAAAAGTCTTCATCGGATCGGCGCTGCCGGCAAACGAATCGGCTGACTCCAAAAGGATGTCGTCCGCGGTTTCCGCATTAGAAACCCGGTCCTCGAATTCCA
Organism: Acidobacteriota bacterium; assembly: GCA_029862725.1. GTDB lineage: Bacteria > Acidobacteriota > Blastocatellia > Pyrinomonadales > Pyrinomonadaceae > Aridibacter. The sequence goes on from JAOTWT010000591.1 coordinate 1,221, forward strand.
GAAGCTCCTTCAGCTTGCGATCTCCTTCCGCATCGAATCTGGAAGCACCCGAAAACAAATAGCTTTTTTGTTCGAGACGCACCAGGTCCGCGAACGATTCGGCTTCCGCACCGATCCGCCCATCCAACTCGGTGACGACTTTTCCATCTTCCAGTTTGAAGTGGTTTCTTAATTCCTCGGCCGCTTCCCTGTAGAATCCAGTCTGATACCTTGCAAGCGCCAGTTCATAGCTAACTGCCGGGGATGCGCCAAAGCGCGATGCTGCGAGCAGACTGCGTTCTGCGTCCTGCGGCTTGTTTTGAAGCATGTAGCCCCGGGCCATCACCACATAACCCCAGACAGCCGATTCCTCGATCGTTACGGCGACCTTCGTATGATCAATCGCGAGCTGGGGTTCCCCGTTCGCCGCGTACCAGTTGGCCGCCCCAATCATCACAAACGCATTAACCGGATTATCATTCAATTCTGTAACGAGGAGTGCTTCAGCTTCCTTCCGCTTGTTCTGATCGTAGAGGCTCAAAATCAAACCGGTCCGGGCCGGGGAATCGTTCGGGGTACGGGCAAGTATTTCCGAAAAAAGAGCCTCCGCCTCATCCGGCTTCCCGAGTGCTCGTTTTATTTCTCCCAGGCTCTGGCGAATCACCAACGAATCAGGATCCAACTCCAATGCTCTGGCATAGGACGCCTCGGCGCCCAGCAGGTCGAAACCCAGACGCTGCGCAATACCAAGCGTATGGTGCGCGAGAGCCTCTTCGGGATCGAGCAGGATCGATTTTTCCGACAACCGGCGGGCACCCGTCGCGTACTTGATGCCGATGTAGAAGGTCGCGAGGCGCAGAAGTTGTCGAGGCTTGTCGGCGGAGATTTCCTCGAGCATCTCGGCTATATCGAATGCCGCGTTACGCTCACCCAGCAGGAACAGGTTTGTCGGTATGTTTACAAGGACCCTCGAGAACAGGTCGTCGGACAGGGGTTTCGGCGCTTCGATA
>JAOTWT010000592.1 GCA_029862725.1 Acidobacteriota bacterium
TCCGGTTGTTTTGACGATCAGCGATGAAGATATTGCCCTCGTCGTCCACCGCTATACCGGTGGGGCCGGCAATGCTGGCCCGGTATGCAGGACCGTTGTCCCCGATGTAATAAAAACCGCCGTCGCCGGCTACAGAACTGATCATTCCGGAGGAATCCACCTTGCGGACGCGGTTGTTGCCGCGGTCGGCGATGTACAGATTGTTGTGCTTATCGAGCGCGAGGCCGAACGGTTTGTCGAGCGTCGCTTTCACGGCCGGCATGTTGTCACCGTGGTATCCGTTTTGACCATTGCCGGCGAAAGTTTTAATAATGCCTTTGCTGTTCACCACCCGCACCCGGTTGTTGGAGCGGTCGGCAATATAGAGGTTGCCCTGGTTATCGACCACTATGCCAGAGGGCAGATTGAGGCTAGCCTTCGTCGCAGGTCCGCCGTCACCGCTGAATCCCGCCGTGCCGTTGCCCGCAACGGTGGTGATGATGCCTTTCTTATTGACTTTGCGTACGCGATGATTGGCCCGGTCGGCGATATACAGGTTGCCTTTACCGTCGAACGCCAGCCCGGCAGGCACGTTCATTTTGGCCTTGAGAGCGGATCCACCGTCGCCGGAATATCCGGAATGACCACTGCCCGCGACGTTGGTCAACATGCCTTTGGAATCGATGCGACTGATCACGTTGTGAGCGCGACGAGCGATATAAATATCTCCATTGGGAGAAATCGCAATGCCGTCGACCAGCGATATGGAAACGTCGGTGGCTTTGCCGACTTTGGCCGTCCATCCCAAACTGGGAATCAGCAGGAAGCACAGGAGTATTGAAATGTTGAGTTTCATTGAAGTTCGAGGATATACGCGCATAAGTTTATTCTTCATTAGAGAGTTGCCGAAAGATTGAATGTCCTGAGATAAGGGTCAGCTTACCATTTTTTCGGTGGCCTGTGGCAACCGGAAACTACTGCTTTAATAAAGATTTTCCCCGCTTGGGGAAAAAGAACCTAACCCTTCAATTTATCGAATTTTTCGAATTATACGGACCCTCCACTCGATGTCAACGGGTTTTGCGGATTTTGGACCTCTGTAATTTCTATGAGAACATTTCTAAAAATGATATGATAATCCCACTTGAAAACACGCAACTTCCGGGATAATAAGGGGACTGAGGTCAATTGCTCCCGTTTTCCCCGGATTCATTGAAACACTATGAAAACATTGCTGTTATTCCCACCCGACTGGTTGCCGTCGGAGCCCTATCTGAGTCTTCCGGCGCTGACATCGGTTCTCCGGCCCGCAGGGCATGAGGTGATCCAGAAGGACATCAACGTCGAGATGTACGACTTGATGTTTGGCGAGAAATTTCTGCGCCACGTCCAGGGTCGGATCGGTATTGAGCTGAAGCACCTCCGGGTGGTGGCCGATCGCAACGAATTGACCGAAGAGGAAGCCGAACTCAAGGCACAATTGGAGTCGCTCACCGAGGAGCGGTTCGTCCGCCTGATCGATGACGTGATCGAGGCCAAGCGCATTTTGCGCCACGACGATTTCTACGAGATCGACAAGCTGGAATGGGCCACGCAATGCCTGCACGAAACCATGGCGGTGATTTCCCTCGGATACTACCCGGCACAAATCTGTTTTCCTCCCATCGAGACGGACCTGATCTACAAACCCTTCATGTCGACCGAAATCATTGAGGCGCTGGATGATGATCAGATCAACGTGTACCGGGATGTCTATAAATTCCTCATCGCCGATCTTATCGAAAAAGAGAAGCCGGACGTGGTGGGTATCTCCATCGTCCAGCAGAAACAGCTGATTTCCACGTTCACCTTCTGCAAGATGATCAAAGAGCAGGCTCCGCAGACGCACATCACCATCGGCGGCAACATCGTGACGCGCCTGCGCGATGCCATCAAGGAAAGTAAGGCGTTGTTCGAGTTGTTTGACACGGCAGTGTTGTACGAAGGTGAGAGCGCATTTGTTAAGCTGGTCGACGCGCTGGGCAAGGGCGAGACGGATCTATCGACGCTTCCCAACCTCATTCACAAAGATGCGTCGGGCGCGATTGTTCAAAATAAAGAAGTGTTCGCCGAGAACATGGACCAACTGCCGCCACCCGATTTCGACGGCCTGCCCCTCGAAAAATATTTTGTACCGAAGCTTATCCTGCCTTACCTGGCGACGCGCGGCTGTTACTGGGGCAAGT
>JAOTWT010000593.1 GCA_029862725.1 Acidobacteriota bacterium
TGGAGCGCTCTCGATAAAACGCGGATTCAAGCCGTCGGAACTGGAGTCGCTGGCCAGAAAGATAAACCTCGTGTCCGTCAGGGTGGAACGTCATTTTCCGTATCGTCTCGTTCTTGAAGCTGATGCATATCGATCATGAAGAGCAAATCGCTAAAGACCCAGGTCCTTGTAATCGGTGCCGGCGTTGCGGGTGCGAGCCTTGCGGTCAGGCTTACCAAACAGGGATTCGACGTGCTGGTTGTGGAAAAAGACATATTTCCACGTCACAAGCTTTGCGGCGAATTCGTCTCACCCGAGTGCCTGGCACACTTTGAACAGATCGGCGTTCTTGACTCGATGCGGGAAATCGGGGGCGACGTGATACGCGAAACCCGTTTTATCTCGGAAAGCGGTCGCACTTTGCGCGTGCCGAGCGAGTGGTTTTCGAACGGCACTTCGGGCGCGCTCGGTATCAGCAGGGCCGAGATGGATTATCGTCTGCTGCGGAAGGCACGCGAAGAGGGTGCGTGGGTAATCGAGGGTCAAAGGGTCGTTTCGATTTCCACCGCAAAAAACCGGGTCCAAGGTGTCGTTGTAAAAGACAAATCGGGCGAACGAACCGGGATAGAGGCAGATCTCATTGTCGACGCGACGGGCCGTGCGCGGGTTGCCGGAAAGTTGGTTGAAAGAGGCACCGGGTCGAACAAAGGCGGTCGAAGCACAAAACATATTGCTTTTAAGGCCCATTTTGAAAATGTCCGACTCGAGAGAGGCGTCTGCGAGATCTATTTTTTCAGGGGTGGTTACGGCGGGCTGAACTATGTCGAAGACGGGCTTGCAAACCATTGCTTTATCATTGAAACACAGACCGCCCGGCAATATGGCGGTGATGCCGACCGGATCGTGAGTGAGGTCATCTTTCGAAATAAAAAGGTTCGAAAGGCGCTTGAGGGTGCGCGAAGAAGGTTTGACTGGATTGCGGTTTCCGTGGAAAAGTTTGGTAGGCAGGCATCCGTGGATCCGGAGAATTTGATTTCGATCGGCGACGCCCGTGCGTTTATCGACCCCTTTACGGGAAGCGGGATGCTGATGGCGCTCGAATCCAGCGAGCTGCTGGCGAATGCGATCGGCAGAAAGGATATCAAAGACGCAGGGATGATTAAGGAGCGATTCGACGCCGATCATCGACGGGCTATCCGGCAGCGGTTAAATGTCTGCTCGATCATTCGCGGCCTCGCTTTTTCGCCAAGGCTCGCCGGGTTTGTGATCGGTGCTGGAAGCCTGAGCGGTTCGCTTCTGGAACGTATTACGGCACTCACCCGACCTGCCAGAAACATTTCTGAATAGTGCCCGCGGTTTTTTGCGATAGAATAAGCGATTGTTAACCGTGAAAAATCTCGATTCAAATTCGCATGTTCGTGGTGAATCCGTCTATCTCGACGATATTCCGTTGCTTGGCGGAACCTTGTACGCATGTGTTTTTGATTCAACGGTGGCACACGGAAGGATCGAGTCGATCGATATCGAGACTGCGGCGGGCAGCGCTGGGGTCGAACGGGTAATACTGGCCGAGGATATCATCGGGGAAAATCAGATCGGCGGGATTATTCCCGATGAACCGTTGCTGGCCGAAAAGGAAGTGCACTTTTGCGGCATGCCGATCGCGATCGTACTTGCCGATTCCGAAGGAAACGCCCGGGCGGCGGCTGGCAGGATCCGGGTCGAGATAACTGAGCTTGAGTCGATTACGGATGCCCGCGAGGCCCACGCGAAAGGGGAACTGATTGCCGAACCAAAGCGGTTTCTCTCGGGAGATTCAACGGCCGCTCTCGCCGAATGCGAACATGTCTTCGAAGGGCGTGTGGACATAAACGGCCAGGAACATATTTACATCGAAACCCAGGGTGCCTATGCGGTACCCACCGAAGGCGGCGGTCTCCGGGTCTTTTCCTCGACTCAGGGACCGACGGCAGTTCAGCGCTGTATCTCGAACGTTACCGGCTTGCCGATGCATCGTATAGAAGTCGATGTTACACGGCTCGGCGGGGCTTTTGGCGGGAAGGAAGACCAGGCGAATGCGTGGGCGTCGGTATGCGCGGTCGGTTGCCAGCTGAGCGGCAGACCTGTGAAGTACGCACTCCATCGGATGGAAGATATGCGGATGACCGGGAAACGCCATCCCTATTCCGCGGATTTCAAGATCGGCC
>JAOTWT010000594.1 GCA_029862725.1 Acidobacteriota bacterium
TGCTTTTCTTATGACGTTCGAAGCTGGCGTGCAGAATCGAATTGGCATGCAGGAGACTGGTTTTTACTTCTCATTTATCAGTTATCAGTTTTCAGTTCCGAATAGTGTCCAACTGCTTGCCCCTTCAAATACGGTAAAGTATTCGTGATCATATTGTTACAGCGATATTTTTTTTTGATTTCAGCCGCTTTCCTGCGTATGGGTTCGTCTAAGCCATCGTAGGTGGCGCGGGCGTGTAGACCGTAGCGAAGGCCGCAACGCCAGGCTACGGGGGCACGAGCCAGTTCGTTCAAGCCCGTGTAGCGGGCGACAGAAGCGACTGCTGTCGCCCGTTCCCGGGCTTTCGCATTTCTACTTTTTACCCACAGCTCCGCGTGCCTACGCTGCTGCCTACAACCTTTCGCCATCTACGAAGGCTCATGCCTGGCCAGGTGGTTTGAATCGAATCTGTACGAATTTCTACAATTAATGTCAGTATCAACATTCGATAAACCTAATCTACGCAGATACTTAACGATAATGAAATACAAAACTCAAAGATCGGCTTCTCCAATCAACCATACATTCGACTTATAGTCGGACTCCGATGATCAATTCTCTGTTTCAAGTTTTTGGTTCTCAGTTTTCAGTTATCAGTTCTCAATAATCAGTTTTCAGTCAGAAGCCCGTTCTTGTCACAAAGAAAGCGGCTGCGGTGTAGTAGAGTTAGATGCGGCAAATAGAAAGAATCAGGAGTTCACAATGACATTTTTCAAATCACAAAAAGGCATTCTGCTGCTTTTGCTGATTACCCTATTCGTTTCGGGATCTGTCTTTGCACAGAAGCAGATGACGGGTACGTGGAAAGCGAAGTACAAGGAGAAGCAGGCAGAAAAGATCCACATTTCGTTTTACACCGACAGTGAGGAAGGAGATCACCAGCACGGCTCCAGTTTTAAGTTCGAGCGGCTTCAGGGGCTCACCCCGGGCCAGGTCACGGGCCCTAATTCAGCGGTCAGCTTTACCATAACCAGCGAGGCGGGAAACATTGACCTGCGAGGTTCGTTCGATAACTCGAGGGGAAAGGGTACCTTTGTTTTTACCCCCGACCGCAACTTTGCCGCCGCCATCCAGAGCATGGGATTCAAAAACGTTTCCGAAAAGGATCTGTTCGCATCCGCGGTTCTCGATGTCAAACTAAGCACAGTCAGTGAATTACGCGGTTCTGGCATCGCGATCAATGACTACGATGACGTGTTCAAGGCTACGATCTTCAAGATCGATTCCGCTTATATAAGCGAAATGGCGGCAGCCGGCTTTGATAACCTCGATATGGAAGACCTCGTAAAGGGGCGGATCTTTAAGATCGACGGCGAATATGCCCGACAGGTTATCTCAATGGGGTTCGGCAAACAGTCGCTCGAGGAACTGGTCAAGTTCAGGATCTTCAAGGTTACACCTGAATTTCTAAGCGAGATGAGGGCCGAGGGGTTCACCGATCTCTCACCCGAGCAGGTCGTCCAGTTCCGGATCTTCAAGATCGACGCCAAATTCATTCGCGAGATGAGAGCGAATGGATATCCGAACGCGACGGTCGAAGAACTCGTTCAGCTGAGAATCCGCGGCAGGATCGACTAGCTTTGTTTTTCGCAACCCTAAGCATTTGCAGGCGGCCGACGTTTCGGCCGCCTGTTATTGTTGTAATGAGGCCAGAAGTTTAGAGTTACGCCTTTCGGCGTGACCTGGAACTGTGGTCCACAGTCCACAGCCCACCGGCCACTTTTTCCTAGAACTTCATCTCCCTTATAAAGGCGTCGGCGTCCTCGTAGTCGTCAGTATCCAAACGCTCCGTTTGTTTCTTCATAAACGACTCGAAGGCAAGTTCCTCCTTTTGCCACTCCTCATAGGTCTTGTAAAACGAAAAAGCGAATTCGCGGTCCATATGCGAACCGTCCAGATGCCAGAACATAGGCGTATCGAATATCTGCGACATCTCGACGCAGATCGGGCAGTCCTCATCGATTATGGATTCGGGTGGCGACATGGTCATGTTCCGGCGCCGCCTTTCAAACTCAATAATCTCCGAGGGAATCCGCCCCGAATACTCCGCATTCGGCGCCGCAAGCCATTTGTCCCGTTTCCCTTCGAGATAGTGAATGCCCTCGTCGATCCCGCACCGCCCTCTTGCCA
>JAOTWT010000147.1 GCA_029862725.1 Acidobacteriota bacterium
AGTTCCTCTCGGCTTTCGAAATTCTCTTTAAAAGTCAAACAGTTCATATACGGTCGTCAAAATAGTGTTTCAGCCTTTCTCGCAAAAGGCCCCTTCCGCGGCTGATCCGCGACTTTGTTGTTCCGAGGCCAAGCCCCATGACATTGGCGACTTCTTCATAGGTCAGCTCCTGAATCTCACGAAGCACGATCGGAACCCTGTACTTTTCGGGCAGTGCGAAAATCGCCTTTTGAATCACCTGCCGCTTCTCGCTGTCCATTGTGTCGTCTTCGGGTAAAGGCTTTACGTCCGCGGGTTGGTACTCTGTGTCATCCTCACGATCGAACTGAAAAAGACCGGTTAGTGAAAACAATCTCCGGCGTTTTCTCTTTCTGATCTCGCTGATCGCCAGGTTTGTGGCAATGCGGTAAATATAGGTCGAAAAGGCGTACTTGCTGTGATACCGCTCTATCGCAAAATAGACGCGGACAAAGGATTCCTGAGCAAGATCGACCGACTCTTCGTAGTCGTTGAGCATTCGATAGAGATAGTTCGTCAGCTGGTTGCGATAACGCTCGACGATCTCGGCAAACGCGTCTTCATCGCCTTCCCTCGTCGCATCGATGAGCTGGTGATCGGTTAAGTCTTTATACGACACGGCGTAACGCGACACCTCCGCAACAGGAAATTCGAAACTGTCGAGTGCAATACACGTGCTCATTCTTACAATACCTGATCGATTTTTCCAGTGGCGGCCTCTCGCCCCACGGCCTCTGTGGCCAAAAGCCGGATACCCTCGGCGACGCCGCCTGCTTGCCCCGCCTGGTTACCGATTCTTTCGGGTCCCTTGTCATTTCACAGATTCTCGATGGGAAAGTTGCAAATAATCGGGCGTGCCGGACACTCTCATTTTTCGGTATCGGGCGCGATCTCGGCGACGCCCGCGGGTTGGTGCAGTGAAATCAAAAAAGACCGCCATCAAGACGGTCCGGTTTCGAAAGACACCAAACGTGAAGAACTAGCCAAAGTCGAAATACTCGTCTCCGAATTCCTGTCCGTAGGTAACGGTCGCCGTAGTTTGTTCTTCGACCATCTTGCCGTCGGCCCAAAGAACGGTCCGATAGGGGAAGAGAGTGTTTTGCGCGTAGTTATAGTCGTAAAACTTGCGTCTGTACTTAACGCCGCGCTGCTCGTATTCGAGCATCATCACCCGCAACGTCTTTTTGCTCACATAAAAGGTCATTTCCCGGCCAGCCTTGTCGGTCAGTTTCAAAACCGAGTAATCGACGCCCATTACCTTTTCTTCGCGTTCAAAATTGACCTTCGCATTCCCCTCGCGATACCGCATGAGTGCGTCGATTCCGAACCAGATGCGGTCGGAAAACGATGCTACGGCATCCGCGCGGGGTTCAAAAACCGTATTGTTAAAGACACCGAAGACCTTCGAACCGTCGTACAAAAGAGCGTAACGTGCATCAGGAAACGTCTGGTCAAGCCTTACCTTCGCAGACTCGAGGCTTTCGCCGCGGAGCGTCCGTTTTTCATAGCTCGCCTTCGACTTAGTTCCGCTGGCATCGGTATACTCGATGGTCCCGAACTCCACTGCGGTCTTTCGTATCTGGTCCATGCCGGCACGTCCGCGAAAGGTGCTGTAGACAAGAATCGCGGATTCGACGATCTTAATCCCTTCGAGCTCGGTTCCGGCAAGTTCCGGGGTCGGCGCGGGTTTTGCGGAGTCGGCGGCTGCTCCCTCCTGACCAATCAAGGGGATCGACGAAAAAACCAGGATCGCAATGATTTGTAGAACCGATGTAAAGCGCAAAATAATTTGTAATACTCCTTAGATCATTCCAAATGCGGATTTTAGCACAAAGGCGCCAACTCGGCATATTGTGCAATTCATTAACAAAAGATGTGTTTTAGCGTGGATTGGATGCTTTAGAGATTTACGGCGGTGCAGTCTCGGTTTATGATCATGTGATGCCGCATGTCGCTTTATACGAACCTGAAATACCGCCGAACACAGGCAACATAGCGCGGCTTTGTGCGGCCACGGGAACTCCGCTTCATATTGTCGGCGCAACCGGCTTTCGGATGGACGAGAAAGCCGTGCGCCGCGCAGGGCTGGATTACTGGAAATTTGTGGAAATCCAGAGACATATCGATTTCGAGGCCCTCAAAGAAGCCTTACCTGGCTCCCGGTTTGTGTACTTAACGACCAAAACGGACCGTCGATACATGGATTTTGCGTTCGAAAGGACTGATTGCCTCGTATTCGGACCCGAAACCAGAGGACTCCCGCTGGACATGCTTGCCGAAAACCCGGACAGATGTCTGACGATCCCGATGACAAATCCAAACATCAGGAGCCTGAACCTCGCCACGAGCGTCGGAATCGTGCTCTACGAAGCGATTCGGCAGCTCCGACAAACCAATCTGCAGTGAATCGGCATCAAACACGCTGTCCTCTTGCAGTCCGCCGCTAAACTGATCTATTGCAACAGTTATAATTCGATCGGTCAGGAATTTGTGCAACTAATCTGAGTTTGTTTGCATCTTAGAGTTGTCTTTCCAAAGACTGAACGTTTTATATCGGAGGACATGTTTTATGATGAAGTCAAAAAAATTATTGGTACTTTCCATTGCAATCATGCTGTTCACGGCGGTTGGGGTAAGCGCGGCGGGAACAAATAGAAATCAGAGTCAAATCAAGCTTGAGAAGGAGATTTATAAGAAGATCCTAACTCTTACGGACTATGGTGTTTTTGACAACATCGGTTTCGAACTCGACGGCGACACCGTGACACTGACGGGCAAGGTCTACAATGCCATCAACCGTAAGACTGCCGCCAATCGGGTGGCGAAGATCAAAGGGGTCGCGAAGGTCGTAAACAACATCGAGTTGTTGCCTGCTTCCAGTTTTGACGATGCCATTCGGCGTCGGGCGTTGAGGTCGTTTGTGGGTTCGGCCGGTATTTACCGGTATCTGATCGGGCCGACTCCCTCGATGAGGATCATTGTCGATCGTGGACATCTTACGCTCGAAGGATATGTGTCGAGCCGCGGCGATTTGAGGCTTGCCAACATTCTTGCGCAGTCTGTGCCCGGTGTGTTCTCGGTAACGAACAACCTGCAGCTTGCGGATAACATAAAGTACTAGGGATCCCAACCCAAAGTCCCTTAAAAGGCCGGATTTCGATCCGGTCTTTTTGTTTGTCCCGCGCGATGAACCTATAATCACATCCGATGCGAAAGAAGATTCTCAGCAGGTATGCCTGGTTATCGATCGCGGCCGCACTGGCAACAATCGGTTTTAAGACATCCGCATATATCTATACGAATTCGGTCGGGATTCTCTCCGACGCACTCGAGTCGTTTGTGAATCTGGCGGCGGCAATTCTTGCGCTCTGGATGATAAAAGTTTCTGAACGCCCGCCGGATGCGGACCACGAGTTCGGGCACAACAAGGCGGAGTATTTCTCAAGCGCTGCCGAAGGAATTCTCATACTCCTGGCCGCGGTATGGATAGTTATCGCCGCCGTCCGTCGACTTATAACACCCGCCGAACTGGGAAATCTCGAATTCGGCGTCATCATTTCACTGATCGCAACGGCGATCAATCTGGTCGTCGGCATCGTTTTGATCCGAGCCGGAAAGCAACACCAATCGATTGTCCTCGAGGCCGATGGCAACCACTTATTGACCGATGTATGGACCACCATCGGGATACTCACCGCACTGATGCTAGTCTGGGTCACAGGGTGGACGGCTGCCGATCCGATCGCCGCGATAGTTGTTTCGATCGGTATCGGGTACACCGGTTACAAACTTGTTCGTAAATCGGTGCTCGGCCTCATGGACACAGCGATCGACAGCGATGACCTCGAGCGCGTCCAGTCCGTTCTCAACGGTTATGCAGAAAGCCATGGTGTCGACTTTCATGCGGTCAGAACGAGGCGTTCCGGGCCGAAAAAATTTATCTACTTCCATTTGCTTGTGCCGGATGAATGGACGGTCAAAAAAGGGCACGATCTCTCTCATGAGATCGAGGAGGAGATTCTCGCCGGTATCTCAGACGCGGCTGTGTTCATACACCTCGAACCGCTCCATGACCCGGCCTCACAGGAAGACCTTGAATTATTCGGTTAGTTTCCCTTCCCGCATGCTTGCCTTTATGCGGCCTTTCATTCATTATTGCCCTTTTCTTTATGGTCAAGCCTGAAAACATACGCAACGTAGCGATCATCGCGCACGTCGATCACGGGAAAACAACCCTCGTCGACGCGATGCTCCGGCAGTCCGGCACGTTCCGGGACAATGAAGAGGTCCAGGACCGTGTGATGGACTCGATGGATCTCGAACGCGAGCGCGGGATCACGATCATGGCCAAGACCACATCGGTCCGCTATGGCGACTTCAAGATCAACATCGTCGACACACCGGGTCATGCGGACTTCGGGGGCGAAGTTGAGCGGGTGCTCAAGATGGTCGATGGCGTTTTGATCCTCGTCGACGCTGCCGAGGGTTGCCTTCCGCAGACGCGGTTCGTCCTTAGGAAAGCGCTGGAGCTCAAGCTCCCGGCAATAGCCGTGATCAACAAAATCGACCGGCACGACCAGCGCGCGGAAGAAGTCGTCGACGAGATCTATGATCTCTTTATTGATCTCGGCGCGCAGGACAATCAGATCGATTTCCCGATACTCTATGCGGTTGCAAAAGAAGGCATCGCTAAGAGTTCGCTGGACGACGATTCGACGAACCTAAAACCGATGTTCGACCAGATCGTAGAAACGATACCGGCCCCGAAAGCGATCTGCGAGGACTCGCTTCAACTGCTCGTGACAAACATCGATTACAACGAGTACATCGGGCGCCTCGCGATCGGTCGTATTTTTTCCGGCGAGATCAGCAAAAACGATGAGGTCGCCGTCTCAAAACGCGACGGCAATATCGAGAAGACACGTGTTAGCGAACTATTTGTGTTTGAGGGACTTGAAAGAGCAAAGGTGAAGACTGCGGGTGTCGGCGAAATTATCGCGCTTGCCGGTTTTGAAGGGATAAACATCGGCGAAACTATAACTTCTCCCGACAATCCCAAACCGCTGCCGGTGGTCGCGGTTGATGAGCCGACTATTTCAATGATCTTTGGGGTCAACACGTCTCCTTTTTCGGGCCTCGACGGAAAATTCGTGACATCAAGGCAGATACGCGAACGCCTTGAAAAGGAATTGCTTGGCAACGTCGCGCTGCGTGTTTCAGAAACCGAAACAAAAGACCAGTTTCGGGTCTCGGGGCGGGGAGAACTGCAGCTTTCGATTCTGATCGAAATGATGCGGCGCGAAGGTTACGAACTGCAGGTCTCCAAACCCGAGGTCATAACCAAAGAGGGGCCCGGCGGCGAGATCATGGAACCGCTCGAGCTTGTCGTTATCGATATCCCCGAAGAATTCATCGGCGTCGTGACCGAAGCGCTCGGCCGCCGGAAGGGCCAGATGGCCAAGATGATCAACAACGGCACGGGACGCGTGCGGCTCGAATACGAGATACCTTCACGCGGCCTGATCGGTTTTCGCGGCGAGTTTTTGACCGAAACAAAAGGAACCGGACTTTTGAACACGATGTTTTTGAGGTTTGATAAGTGGAAGGGCGAGATGAAATCGCGTCCGACGGGTTCGCTCATCGCCGACCGGAACGGTGTCGCAACGACCTACGCCCTGTTTAACCTCCAGGAACGCGGGATGATGTTTGTCCGACCGCAAACAAAGGTCTACCAGGGAATGGTGGTCGGTGAGAACGCAAGGGCGGTCGATCTCGATGTAAACATAATTAAGGAAAAGAAGCTGACAAACATGCGCGCCGCCTCGGCCGATGATGCGATGAGACTTGTCCCGCCGAAAGAACTGACGCTTGAAGAAGCACTTGAGTTTATCGCCGATGACGAGCTGATCGAGGTCACCCCGACCGCGATCAGGCTCAGAAAGAAGATTCTTGAATCGAATTTGCGGCCGAAGAAGGCAAAGACGGAAGGCGCGTAGAAGGGGATAGTAAATATTGAATCGTGAATCTACATACATTTCCCTCAGAACCGGCGTTCGCTAGTGAAATCAACTAAGCAGTCCAGGAATTAAGGAGCAACGCTTGGCGTTGCCGATCGGGCGATGCCCGATTTCATTGATTCGTAATGACGCTTTTGTTTAGAGCAACGCTTGCGTTGCCGATCGGGCGAAGCCCGATTTCATTAATTCGTAATGACGCTTTTGTTTAGAGCAACGCTTGCGTTGCCGATCGGGCGAAGCCCGATTTCATTAATTCGTAATGACGCTTTTGTTTTGAGCAACGCTTGGCGTTGCCGATCGGGCGATGCCCGATTTCATTAATTCGTAATGACGCTTTTGTTTAGAGCAACGCTTGCGTTGCCGATCGGGCGAAGCCCGATTTCATTAATTCGTAATGACGCTTTCGTCGTGCTTCGCACGACGCGACAGCGCAAGCACTGCTCTAAACATGTTTTCAGTTCACGTCGGTCGTCCTTCGCTCGATTCGAAAAATTGTACCTGGGAGACGAATCTTTTCGGGCATTTTGCGTTTACAAGCAAAAAGACAACGGCGCTGATTCGGCGTCGTCGTCTCTTTGTTTGCCCCAAATTCGGAATATTACTGGAACGAATACTGATCCGGCTGGGGCGGCGCGATGTTCGGCTGCGACGCCGTATCGGGGAAAACCATCCTAAAAGCAACCGTGTTTGCCGCCCAGATGAGCGGAATCGCCACGAAAATGCCGACCAGGCACGCCAGTACTCCAACAAGCAGTGCGAGTCCCTCGAGAATCACAAGCAGGATCATGCCGCCTGCGTTCGCCCAGCCGGCCCGCGCACTGAGCTTGACCGTTTCCATCAAACCGAGGTTCATTTCGGAAAAAAGCGGAAACGCGAATATCAGCGTGACATGCGCAAGGATCGATCCGACGATCGTGAGGAAGCTGACGAGCAGCCCCAGTAACATAATCATCAGAGCAGCACCTGCCGTCAGCTCGTTAGGGTTATAGATTGCAAGCAACTCGGCGATTCGCAGTGCAAGCCGGTAGACCTGTCCGAGAATATTGGGAAGAAGGAAAACCAGCCCGACGACCATCGCCGGCAGAAACCAGTTAAACCCCTTGAA
>JAOTWT010000534.1 GCA_029862725.1 Acidobacteriota bacterium
ATCGGGCCGAACAAAAACCAGCCGATGACGAGGGTGCAGGCGAGGAGCAGAAAAGCGAGAAAACCGATCCCCAAAAACAGGCCAAAATTCTCCATCAACAGGCTCCATCCCCTGCTCATGCATTCAACCGGTTTGACCGCGCTTCTTTGAAACTCCTGGCTATTCATATATCTCCTTCTCACCGGAAATGGGGCATCCGGTTGTGTTGTTAGATTTTCTCGATCCGAATGCACATAAATATAGTGCAAAAGCCAACAAAAATAAAGAGTTGTGGGTCCGCGAGAGGGGTGTTGGGACAAGATGCTCGGCCTTTGCATCGTTAGGGCCTGCCAATTTGTACGAAATGAATCCGGTCTCGACCGACGACGCTGAAACGAGTACGCGCACCGCGCGCTCCGGTGATTCCGACAACCTCTGCGTAACTCACACCCGCCAGCAGTTCGTCATACTTCGCGGAGTAATCGACATCCCGCATCCTCGGGAATAAACCCCGGCGAATCTTTTTACCCTTTCAAATATCCGCCTTGCCGGAGACATTTACCGGACCAACCACCATTCCGTACCCATTCTGTTCGTCCTCTCTTTTATAGAAAGAAAAAACCGCCCCGGCAAATACCGGAGCGGTGAACTTTTTTTTCCTGGATTACACTTTACTTCAGCCCGTATTGCGACTTGCTGTTAACCTTGTCATCCTTGAAACGGACCGATATGAAAGAAAATTTATCACCCTTCCAGCGGTAAGACTTATAGGAACTGTTGCCGATCGAAGAACTGCTCGTTTCTTCGCCTTTTGAGCCGATAATCTCTTCAACCTCGCTGACGCTCATGCCGTTTTCGATCTTTTCATACTTCGCCATCGTGATATCAGAGCTTGATTTGCTCGACGAGCCGCTTTTGAGTCCCGTCTGAGATTTTGAAGTCATCTCATCATCTTTGAAGTTCACATAGACCCGAACATAGTTGTCGCCTTCCCATTTATATGACTTGTACTCGCTTTTGCCAGACGACCTACTGCTTGTTTCACTTCCTTTCGAACCCAGTAATTCTGCCACGTCGTCGTAGCTCATGCCGGATTTGATCTTTTCATAGTTCTCCATCGTCAGACCGTCGCCGCCCTTCGATTCATCGGATTTATCGTCACCCGATTTGTCATCTGATTTCGAATCGCTGGTGGTATCACCCGCCGGGGTCGGCGCGGATTCACCGGGCCCTGTGAATCGATCGAGCGAGCAACCCAGAACTACAAATAACAATGCAACTAAAACCAAACTCAAAGATTTTTTCATTTCGTCTCCTCTGTTTCTCAGTCAATATGTTTTGACAGTATGAATAACCCAATAATAACGACGAGTCAAATTTCGGCGATTCCCTGCATTGCTTCCTTGAAGGGCGATAATTGATGGATTTGCAGGATACGTTCAGCAAAACGAGGCAATGGCATGCCCGTTCGCAGTGCTCTCACGGAATGGGGTAACAAATCCTGCACCATTACCAGCCTCAATCCCGCGGTTGCCTCACCACGAGGACCGAGCACGGTGCGTGATGAACGACCGCATCCGATACGGATCCAATCAGCATTCGATCCCAAAACCCGTATCCATGCGACCCCACTACGATCACATCGGCACCCCATTCTTCGGCATCGCGAACTATACCTTCACGCGCTGAATCCTCGATAACGGCAGTCTCGATTTCGGGAACCTCTCTGCCTTCGAATGCTTTTTCGATCACGGCTTTTAGCTCCTCGACGGCGTTTTTAGCTGCCTTTTTTGATTCCGCGGCGGCGCGTAGAAAGAGATCGTTGGAAACCACGATTTGTTCGGTAACTATCGGGCTGGCATTTTCCGCAACAGAGACGATCCTGATCTTTGGATCCGCGGAACCGAATAAGAGGGCTGCCGCCAGTTGTGCGGCGTTTTTCGCATCCTTCGAACCATCGGTTGCCATAAGCACTTTCATATTTAACCTCGCTGTTAGATCACTCTTACTCTTACGGGTGTCCGGCCCAACGCTTCGCTGTAGTCTGCTGGATTCTCGCCGGAATCCCAGATATCGACCCGAAACCTGATCACTCCATCTCTTTGATTTCTACAATACCACCGGCCCTTGCCTGTGTCGCCAGATATGATACTCCGACGGGATTAGAAAACAAAAAGGTAAGCCGTTCGCCAACGGTACCAGCCAAGACGAATTTCACATCAGAGGAGTTCCCGACCCGAAAACTGAGATACTCATCAAACGATCTGAGTATGGGGTCGTTTGCTCCTCGTCTGCTTCTGGGTCTCTTTCAACGCGGGACCACCAACCAAACCTCCGGTGCGAAAGGTCGTCCAGGAATGGTATCCAATTTTTTCCTGGTGTCCTGATCCTCAAAAAATAGACCTCCCCATAGCAACGCATACGTGTTCCTCAGCGACCTAATGATCGGTCCGGCGGAGTGAGATAATCCGCTCTTTTTTGCCGCCGAACCAGGGGTGTGAGCGGTTTTCCAAGCGCTTCCGAACGCCTTACCGTTGCCAAT
>JAOTWT010000079.1 GCA_029862725.1 Acidobacteriota bacterium
TTTCCCGATGGCGATAAAATCACGATCAACCAGTTGCTGACACATACCTCCGGCCTTCCAAGATATGTTTTTCTCCCCGATTATCAAGATCGGTCGCAGAGGATGCACACAACAAAGGATCTGGTTGATTGGATTCGCGACAAAGAACGGTCAAGCTCGCCGGGTGAAAAATATGCCTATAGCAACGCTAATTATGCAATCCTCGCTCATATCATCGAGCGCGTCTCCGGTGAGAAATACGGTGATTTCCTCAGTCGGCATATTTTTGCCCCGCTGGGGCTGTCGGCAACCGGGCACCGGGCGGAAATTCACGCGCCGATCAAGGATATGGCTTTCGGTTATGTTCCTGTCGGGATAAAAGACCTTTATCATTCCCCGCACCACGACTACACGAGTTCTACCGGGGCCGGCTCTCTCTTTTCTACAACGGGGGATATCTACAAGTGGTTTAACGCGTGGCAGTCCGGTGAATTGCTGAATAAACAGACGAGAAAATTGATCACCGAAATGGTCGGATCCCCCATTGGCTATTCCTGGCACACGGAAAAGCGGGTAAACCGCGATGCCCTTGTGATGACTGGATGGGACGGGGTCGGTTTCGCGGCGCAGTTCCTATATTTTCCCGATGAGAAGCTAACCGTCATAGTGCTTTCAAACTTTAACATGAGCTCAATAACAGTGGAGATCGCGGACAATGTCGCTGCAATAGGATTTGGTGAAGCGTATCGGCCTCTGGAGCTACGAACGACAAGAATTTCGAGCAAAGATGAATTGCGGGAGTTGGCGGGGCTCTATCGTTTTGGCAAAGACTTCTATGTTCCGGACTCGACCATTCGCATCGTCGAATCAGGCGGCAACCTTCTGGTTCCCGCCGAACCTCCTTTTCCCGAGGGCGGGCTCCTTCCGCTCAAAGACGGATCTTACATTCATCGGCAGCACTGGTTTCGCTTAAGTTTTAGGCGAGATGACTCCGGCAAGGTCACCGGAATGAAATACGGGGATTTTGAAGCAAAGAAAGAGACCTGAACGATCCACTGGTAACGCGAAAAGGCGTTCGACGCAGAAGGCGTCGAATACCATCGACATCAACTGCAATCGACACCTTTGGCGAGTGTGGACCCCTCTTTAAATTGCCCCTTGCCTTGGCTCGGGGTGCACATAAACCCTCCTGGCCTTTGGGGCCTGAGCCCCGGAAAACATGGATTTGACCTGCCCTCCAGCTAAAGCGGGAGGCAATCAGGAAACACATCAGTTTGAAGAATCAGCCGCGTCTTCCCCGGCTGTCGTGGACTCGTGCATCTTCAGTTTCCCGACCAGCGACGGAAGAATCTCGTTGACATCTCCCTCGATCCGCAGTGTCGCTACCCGGTCATGAGCCGTCTCGCCCCGGTTGATGACAACATACGGCGCACCCTTTTCAAGGACCACCAGCGGCACCGAGGCAGCCGGCTGAACCTCAAGAGTCGAGCCGACGGAGACCGCTAGATCAGCCCGCGCCGCAGCCGCAAAGGCTTTTTCGACTAGGCCTTGCGGCATCGCCTGTCCAAATGAGATCGTGGCGGATTTGAGATACCCGCCGCATTTACATACCGGGCACCTCCGTGTCCGTTTGAACTCTTCAAAGGCCGGCTCGGGACGTGACCGCTTCCCGCAGCTGACGCATTCAATCTCGCGGTTAGTGCCGTGCAGTTCGATAACTTTGGAATTTCCGGCGTACTGATGAAGGCCGTCGATGTTTTGGGTCACAAGCACCCTTACCTTTCCCATGCGTTCCAGATCGGCCAAGGCGCGATGCGCGGCATTGGGTTCGGCATCGCGAAATCCCTCGAAACCTTCGAGCTTGTAATCCCAGTATTCGACCCTTGCCTCTTCGGACGCCAGGAAATCCTGATAGTAAACGGGCTTGCGGGTTTTCCAGACTCCTTGCGGGCCACGAAAATCCGGTATTCCCGAGCCGGTGGACATTCCGGCGCCTGTGAAAAAGAGCGGCCGTTCCGCCTCACTAAGGAGCCTGACGAGACTCTCCAGAGGAGATGTAGGATTCTCAAATGTCATAACAACTTTAAATTCATATGATGGCAAATCAAATTCTTTCGTGTGCAAGAACTCCACTGGTTCCCGCACCGAAATGGGAACCCATGCTGAATCTACTTCCTTTGCCGAGTAATGAGTCCGACCTATTTTTGCTTCTCAAGGCTCTCTTTTATGACTTCCTCCATTTGCGCTCTGCGAGCGACCGTCAGTTCAGGCGAGGAATCTGTCTCAAGTAACTGAAGGGCTTTCCGATAATGCTTGTCCGCAACGTCTTTGTTGCCGATCTTTGCGGCAAAGTAAGCGTAGTAGTAGTGAATCGTCGATGAGTCCGGATAGCTGTCTAGCGCCAATTTGTAAAGCCGGAAACGGTTTTTGTATTCGGGATCCTTCTTCCAGGCGAGCCAATCCTTTATGTCATTGTAAAAACTTTTCGAAAAGGGGGTGGGATCTTCTTTCTTTAGTTCGAAGTATGTCTTTTCAAGATATCCGATCCCTTGTTTTGTGAAAGAGTCTTTTACAAAAGCGATTCTTGGCGGAACCCGCAATCCTTTCTTAACCTCGAAAGCGTCTATCGGTTCGACCACGGATGTCTGGGTAAGTCGTTTCAAACTGGCATCGTCATCGTGCAGATGTGCGTTAAAAAATTCCAGGCACAATTCCGCACCCCTTTCGAAGCCTTTTCCTACATCACCTCTCGGCTTCCCAATGATGTTCGGCACAAAGCGCTCGAAGGGCCCGTAATTCAAAAAATGGAATTCGGACATCTTCGGAAAATGCACGATGTAACGCGTCGAATACTTCAAATGCTCTATATTTTTCGGATCTATAGAGGGATGGGGAGCATAGATCGCAAGTATCGGTTTGTCGACTGATTGCACATCGTAAAAAGGCGTCTGGCGAAGAATCCTCTGCTCAAACTCACTTAGAAGACCGCCCTCCAGGCTTACTATGCAATCTATATTCGGATTCCTTGTTTGGTAAGCGACGATATGTGATGAAGAGTTCGCATTCCCGATCATGCAGATCCGTTTGTGATCTACCTGGGGAATCTCGAGCGCTTCGCGAACCGCAAAATCCAAATCAATGACGGCGGTTTCAAAGCCCTTCAAAGACACATCATCAGTTGAAGAATCTTGTCCCTTCAAAGCGACAGCAGCAACTATGAATCCATGGCTCGCAAAAAACTCGCACATGATGCTTTGAAAAGCCGGGCTACCGCCGTTCGGAAACACGATCAGGGGAAATTTGCCTTCAACATGTTCAGAATTGGTATATGCGTTGGTCTTAAGCTTCTTGAGGATCTCCAGCTTTTCCTGCGTAAAAGACTCCCCACCGCCGAGTGCGTTCGTCTTGTAAATAAACTGGGCGTCCGCAAATGCGCGCATCGCGTCGTCGACCGCGCTGAAATCCGTCTGCTGCGACATGAGTTGGAGATAGTGACGAAATTCGATTCGATTGCTTTTCTCGGTCAACTTTGCGGGAAACCAGATGTTGATTTGCATCTGTCTCCCCTTGGTCTCATTGGTCGGGTAAAGCCTTCCGTCCCAATCTGAATATGGCACAGGAGGTCGGGAAAGATCATAGGTGAAGATCGTGCGAAATCCTATTTTATAGTTGCCGGGTTTCAGTTCCCCCCACATCGCCGGCACGTTCTCTTCGGCTGAGACTGCCCCGGAAGTAAGGCTCGTGGCGATCAGGATCAAAAATAACAGGCTGGTTAGAAAAAGCGACCGCGACTTCGAATGTGACATAATTCCTCCACTTTTTTTGACATTGACCAGCGAATCGTTTTACCCAGGTACGATCAACTCAAGTTGGTTTGTTAGCATTCATCCCCTTGAGCTTTTCAATCAATTCGAGTTCTTTCGACCTTGCAAGTCCTGACAGCGCATCACCCGGTTTTCGGGTCTCTTCTATCCAACTGATTGTATCGTCTATCGTTAGTTCGACTGGCGTAAATTCGAAACCGCTTGAAATCGCTTTCTCACTGCTGATCTGCATAAATCCGCGATCTTCCGAGAGAGGCGCCCAAAGCGGAAGATCCTCGAAGGACCTGACGCTATGCGCTTTGGGGAACGCTTCACCTGGCCAATAAATATCTGCTTTTGATTTCAGATGCTTTCTGGCGATTTCGATGATTCATTCCAAAGAAGCGGTTCCTCACGCGGTCCCGTGCAGTTATAGGCCCCTACCAATTAATGCTCGAATGCCCTTACCGCAAACCTTCCAACATCTTTGACATCGATAAACTGCAAAGGATCCATGTGAACTCTCTACTTTATACAACTAAGCGTCGAGATTTCGCCAAAACGATGCCTTTTGTTTTCTTCCCACCAAACAACTCTCTCTTAACCCGGAATGATTTTATGAACGATCCTATCAATTAGTGATAAATGACCCAAATAAATCCTCGAAAATTCATTGGAGCCGATGAATCGATGGAAGCCATAACCTGGTTCAAATCTACCATTTTGTGACGAATCGAACTGTGAATCCTTTCGCTTCCCAGAGCGAGATTCTCGGTATACGAGCCCTTCCGCCGTCAAGGTACGATCCAGACTAAAATTCGCTAATTCTCAAACGGGAAATTGGCGACAGTTGACTCAGCGTGTGTAGCGAAATGTTCGCCAACCGGACCTGCGTCCTTCGACACCGCCGTTGTCAATTGCCGAAACACGCCAACGTCCGGGTTGAGCTCCGACAAAGTTAAACACCCAACGGAGTCCCGAAACTTCCTCCGTTTTGTAATCTTCAATCCATCTGTTCGACCCGGGATCGTAATACTGGACTTCGACCTTGTATCTTGCCGCTCCCTGAACAGATCGCCACACAAGAACCGTTCTTCTCGGGAAGACGCTGAAAACCGCATTATTACGAGGTGAAACCTGAACGGGCGCCGGTAAAACTAACTGCTTGCGGAATGTATAAGTAGATATGGTGTTGCTTCGGCTATCGGCACGGTTTGTAAATCTCGTGAAAACCTGTGCTTCCAATAAATTTCGTTGCCGAAGTTTATAAACGACGAATTTGCTGATACCGGCGGTACGATTATATTCTGCCGTAAGTGCCGTCACATTCGTTGAACTAACACCTGGCGAATACTGCGTCGCAAGACTTCGCCCCAAATCACAATCTGTCGGACTGCACCGTCCAAAGGCGTGAGCATAAGCGTCGTTTCCGCTGCGTGTCATTCTCACTCTTGTCATGCCAGCTGTGTTCGCATTCGTGTTGACCCAATTTCCCAGGAAATCTGTCAGTTGCGGAATTGCCTTCGTTCTGATTGTCAAATCATCTACGACCACCGCTCCAACGTTTGACGTCCCCGGTAATTGCGCGCCGCGTGCCGTAACCTCGGCCTTCTGGGCGAATGCCGGGACCGATACGATTATCAGAATCAATATTGAGAGTAGTTGTCTCATTTTCCGCCCTCCTTGTTTTTTGCAATTAAGTGCGTCTATGCAACACACCTCGCGGAAATATCCGCAGTTTAATAGTCTTTTTCATCTCATAAATCACGAGGGCAATTACTATTCCATACTCCTGCGGGTTTTTACCTTGCGTATCCAGTTTGTCCGATGCATCACTCTGATCTACGTGTGAGAAGCCGAACAGCAATCCACGGTCTCAAATCTTATCGATGTTTTGGAATTCGGGTAGCTGGCGCGCGACCCAATTCCCCCATCTTTTTCGTCAACCATGAGAAAAGGGCGACTCGAAACGTCGCCCTAAATTAGCCTGGTCGTTAAAATCCGATAAACAGACTTACTTTTGGTCACAACGCGGAACTAGCCGCGAGGTTGACTGCTTTCTGACAAACTAAAAATGCCAGGACTTGAACTAACAAAAGAACGCTAACTGGTTCCGGTAGCCATAGTTTTTTCCGTCATAAAATTCTCAATTTCGAACGCAGTTTCCCGCGGAGGAGTGTTGAATCCGCCAACGATGCCCTCTTCCATCTTTGGCATTAGAATGGTGTCGCGGAACCTTTCCCAACTCTCCTTTGACTCGTGAATCGCGGTAATCGTCCATCCATCGGCAGACGGGCCCGCAGCGTGAATAAGCTGCCCCTCCGGCAGAATGTCGCCCGAACCGTGAACGGCCACGAGTGTCGCTTCGTACTGCTCCTTCGTTCCACCTGGGAAATGATGCACTATTCCGTATTTCATACTTTTCTCCTTATTGATCGAGACGCCATTCAGGCGCATTTGGGTTAACGGTGTTGAAAATGACAGCGACTCCCCAAAAAAGTTACGGGGGAGCCGTCGTTGTGTTTTCTGGCCTATCTAGGTTGTATTCAGGTAGCCAATCCTATCACGAATCCAAAAAGGTTCACCAGAACCCGGAAAGCGAAAGACCTGCAATGCCTGACAATCCGGCAGCACTCAATCGATATTGTGTTTGACCAATCGATTGATCCAAATATGTGTCAATAGGTACGTATTTGATCGGATCGTCAACTATGAAACCCGGGGTTCCGTGAGCCCGCCGCGTCATGAAGGGACCAGCATTTGCGGACAATTGTCGCGATTGAGTATTTGTAACTTCTATAACCAGATTGTGAGGGACAGGACGCCGGACATCACTCACCGGCAGAGCCATTGTCTTTTATCGAGATTGGGTCGATAATAATCGGAAATCGATAAACTCGGCTCTTTGTTCATTCAATGTGTTCGTGGATCTTGCGGGCGAAACGGGCAGTGTTCAAATAGGATACGAATTAGCGTTTATATTGAAAACCATGAAGAAATCAACAAAACTTCTTGCTGTCGTCGTAACGATCGCGGCCGCTCTATTATTCGCCATTGACTTTAGCGGTTATCGCACGCTCGGCTCGGACCATAGCGACACGCCAAACCTGATAGCGGTTCCGCGCCACGATGCCAGGATTACCGATCTCTATGCATTCCAGGATGGTGATGATTTGGTTTTGGCACTCTGTGTCGACCCGACCATTCCGGCCGGTGTTTCGGAATATATTTTCCAGCCTGATGTAATCTACGATATCAATATTGATAACTCGTCGGCCGTAAATCACAACGATCCCGATGCTAATGAAACGCTCGGCGGCACGGTAACACGACCCGAAAAGATCAAATCGAATATTGTTTTTCGCGTTACCTTTAATGATGGCACGCCCCGGCTTAGGGTCCGCGGCATCAAGAAGGGCGCGGATTCAGCGCAAGTCTTTGCGGGACTTCGTGACGACCCGTTTATTCGCGGGCCGAGGATCGGGAGGAATGTCGCCGCAATCGTGATCAAGATTCCGATGTCTAAAGTGCTCGGCGATCAACCGGAACTCCTGATCTGGGCTTACTCGCGGGTACCTGAAATCGACAAACCCGAGGCCGATCATGGCGGAATGGCACTCAGATCACAGTTTCCGGAAAACATGCCGATGAACGAGATGGAACCACGTCATCACAAGCGCCGGATGGGTCTGGAACCTGACGTGATTATTTACAACACTTCTTTTTCGGCAATTTTTCCGAACGGAAGGCAGCTAACAGACGATGTCGTCGACCTCGTAGAGGATCCACGGGTCCTGAGCAACGATTTTCCGTTCCCGGCGGTCAATGATGTGCCATTCCTGAGCGAGTTTCCCTATCTTGCGCCGCCGCAACTGCCTTGAAGTGGCCGCACCCAAAAACTGTGTCCGGTCGGCGTTTCACGGGATTACGGATCGGTTTGTTGATGGCGGTTTGTCTGACGGCGGGCGCCTGCGCTGAGCGGCCGCCTTCAAATGACTTCGGTCCGGCACGGAAGATCGCGTATTACAAGAAGAAAATCGCGGATTACCCCCGGCATTATCCCGCCCATACCATGCTTGCGGCGGCCTATCTCGAAAGAGCCCGTGAAACAGCCGATCCCGCCGACCTCGGCCGTGCGCGGGCCAGTGCCCGCAAATCGATCGAAATACAACCCAGCTTTCAGGCATACAAGACGTTTGCGATGATCGAAGGATTCGCCCACAGGTTCGAGGAGTCCCTTACGTGGGCGGAAAAGGCCTCGAAAAGCGCCATCGAGTCCGTGCCGGATTCAGATCTCGCCTCAATAATGACCGATGCTTATCTCGGCCTCGGCCAGGCTGAAAAGGCCGAAAAGCTTCTTACCACGTTCAAAGAAAGGGATTTTCATACTTCTGCGGCTTGGGGGCATCTGCTCAAATCGAGGGGCAGCAACGACCGGGCCGCCGCCGCTTTTCAGGATGCTGCCCGTTTTGCGCGAATGGAAAACGCGGGAAAGGCGGAAGCCTGGGCGGAAGTGATGACCGCCGGGGTCTGGCTCGACGCAGGCTTGCCGGACAAGGCCCTTGGCTTCATTGACCAGGCGGCCCGGATCTCACCCGGCGACAAGCAGATGTTGATCCACCGCGCGGAATACCATTTGGCGAAGAACCAACCTGAAAAAGCCGCCGAAATTTACCGCGACCTTCTAAAGTCCTCAGACGATCCCGAGCTTCACGGCCGTCTATTCATTCTCGAACAAAAACGTGCAGACGCCGGAATGGCAAAATTGCACTTCAATGCAGCGGTGTCCGGATATAGGAAAGCGATCGATGCCGGTGAGATTTACACGGTTGGGAGCCTCGCGACGCTTTTGTGCGACGCCGGCATGCGTCCTGAAGATGGAATCAGACTTTCGGAGAAGAACCTGCTCTTAAAAAGAGACAAGGAAGCCCGAAATACCCGGAAATGCTTTGAACCTCGCTGACCGCGGCAGTCGTAAAAATCAGTTCAGGGAATTTTGGCATTTCGGACTTTGATTGCTTTTGGTGCTTGCCCAGAAACGCAGGCGAATAGGAGCTAATAATCCGGTACGCCCGCAGAGGGTTATCGGTCCCTCGTCTTTTTCATTCGGTTCGATCAAAAGGTTGTCGCTGTAAGAATTCTGCTGCATAAAAGCGTGCAGTGAGACAGACAGGGGAAGCGGCAAACCTGCTTTCCTGGAAAACATTCACAAATCTCCTGATTGATAATAGTATCTATGCAGCGGGCTGAACTGATTTGAGATGGTATCAACTCGAGTCCGGATCAGCTCGAATATGACACGAACAGCGTGGAAGGTTATGAAAAACTTCAGAATTTTGGCGGTTTCCCTTTTGGTCTTATTTGCTTTGACGATTTCAACATCGGCCCAGGGTGCCCAACAGCTTTTCAAGCGAGCCCTTGCTTCCTACAAGATCAATAACTTCGAACCTGCGATCTCCAATTTCAAGTCGGCCATAAGCCGGCAACCGAATTATCCCGAAGCGCACTACTATCTTGGGCGCTGTTATTACAATACAAAGAAATTTGAAGACGCGATTGAATCACTTCAGAATGCGATCCAATACAAACCCGCATATTTCGATGCCCATCTTTATCTCGGAAATTCATTTCATAACCTGAGTCGTTTTGAAAAGGCAATTGAAGCTTATCAAGCTGCAATAAAGATAAAGCCAAATGATAATTCCGCTTATACAAAACTGGGCATAGCTTATAAATCTCAAAGCGATTGCGGGAAGGCTGTCGAGACATTTAACGAGGCAATCCGGCTCAATCCGATGGATGCCGAAGCACACTTTTACCTTGGCGGGTGCTTAGCTGAACTTGGCAATGTTGCGGGG